>JAJFBM010000011.1 GCA_020697135.1 Rickettsiaceae bacterium | reverse complement strand
TCCCTTAATTGGTGAAGAGACATATTTTGTATATTATGCCCGCCAATAGTTATTTCACCATTTACTATATCGAAAAAACGTAATAATAATTGGAAAAGCGTACTTTTACCTGAACCGGATTTACCAACTATACCAATAAACTCCCCTTGCTTTATTTCTAAATTAAAATTTTTGAAAATTTTAGCTTGTGGCCGGGTTGGATATGAATAATCAATATCATTAAAGCTTATATCGTAACCTTTAATTGCCACTAATTCACCTTTATTATTTATCTTGTCCCCTTTGCTGATAAGCTCAAATACACGCTCCATTGCAGCAAATGCACGTTGAATTTCTGAGAAAATATCTGAAATGCCACCAATGCTCACAGATGTTTGAGCAGCAAAATAAAGGAAGGATATAAGCTCACCTGCTGTAAGGCTGCCATCCATTATATCGTTAATACCCACCCAAAGGATCATAATAATTGAAGTGATAATAACTAAAATTACGAAACTGAAAAATAAGGCACGGTATTTGAGTCTATTTAAAGCAGAGCCTAATAAATTATTAGATAGGCCTTTAAAACCACCTATTTTCCTTTCTTCTATATTTAAAGCTTGAATGGTTTTAATAGCATTGAAGGTTTCTTCTATATCGCTGGTTAGAAAGGCGGTTTTTTCTTGTGTAACACGTGCAAGAACCCTTACTCTTTTACCAAAAATAATGACGATTGGAACTATAACCGCAAGAAACGCCATCATAATGGAAGTAAGCTTTGGGCTTACATGAAACATTAAAGCAATTCCACCAACAGCCATTAAAAAGTTACGTATAGCAAAGGAGAATACATCAGCAATTATATTAGAAATAAGTAATGTATCATTTGTAAGCCTTGAAATAAGGTCACTAGTTTTTCTTATTTCAAAATAAGCTGGCATTTTGTAAATTATTGAGGAATAAGCTTTTACTCTAATATCGCTGACGACTTTCTCACAAAGTGAATTAATATTATAAGAACGCAAAAAGCTTGCAATGCTAATCCCTATGCCAATAAATAAGCAATAGGTTGTGATTCTGTGAAGTTCCTGAGTATTATTAATCCCTTGATCAACCAGCATACGTAGAGCCATGCCAAAAGAAAGGATTAATCCTGAAATTAGCGATAGTGATATAAGAACTACGAATATCTTTGCTTTATATGGCGCGAGAAAACTCGCAAATTGGCGTAGTAAATTTTGCTTCACTTTAATATGCTTAAATCAATTTTGATAAATTCTTTTAACTCGTCTTCTAACAATTTGAATAGCTCTATTCCTTTCGAGTCAATCCACTTTTTTGCATCAACATTATAAGCAAAATGATATGGACCACTTTTTGGAGAAGCCAGCCAAATTTCACGAGCTGCTGTATGTTTATTTATAACATATTGTCCGCTTGCTGTGAAAATATTTAAGATATCGCCAAGAAAATCGATTTCAACTGTGCCTTCAGGGTCCTGATCTTCAATTGTGGAAGCAAGCTTATCAATGGTTGTTTCTGCTAAGACTGAGAATTGGTTTTCTTGATTTTTTTGCATTATTTTAAGCTAATTGACTAAGACTGAAACCAATATAAATAGCGGAATTTAAAGGGGATTGCAATAATATTGTTTCGATTGAATTTAGTTAACAAATATGATAATTTAGTGATTGTTAGTTTATATATTATAATACTTAAACGAGTTTAACTATTAGGTACTCGTTTAATTATAAAATAGGAAAATATATGATAACACACAAAATATGTGAAATTGAGAAAGAAGATATCGGTTCTATTACACCAACAACTGTGAGGAAAACGAAAGAGTTGATTACAATGAAAGCTTTTGAGGAAGTTCCTTTATGCTTTAAATTTTTCTATGAATATATAAATGATAAAGGAGAAGTAAACGAAGTATTACGTTTTGGCCTAAACCCTAAAGCTATAAAGGCTGATTTTGATAAAAAAGAAATACTTTCTGAACCAGTGTATATTATGGCATATAGCGATAAGCCAGTTTCTGTTAGCAGTAGTAGATATGGAAGAGAAGAAGCAAGCAAAATAAAGCTTCACTCGCTTGAAAAAGAATTATTAAAAGAGGCTATTGCATATCTAAGCAAATCTGAGAGCAACACAGTAGTAGTGGATATATTTGCACGTGCAAATGGTGTTATCAAAGCGCAAGCTAGCGGTGATGTTGAAGTTCATAGTGTAGTTTTATATAAAGCTCTAACTAATGAAGAAGGTAGAGTTCAAATAGTCGTTATTGATCCAAGCAATTTCCTTTTCAGTAGCCACTTATCTAACATCAATGATGAACTAGATATATCTGCTGAGATAATAACTTTACATAAAGCATTACAAATATATAAAGCAGAAGGCAAAGTTGGACCAGAGTTTGACGAATATAGAGATTGTATTGATATAGCTGTAAAACTTGCATTTGGATTAAATAATACTAAGCCAGATATTGACGTAAATATATTAAAGAATGATAAAGGCAACCCTCAAAATATCATTAAAACTCTTGATATAATCAAAATGATATCAAATCAGGACAGCATTGATATAGCTTTCCCTAAAATAAAGCATCCAGTAAGGATAAAACAAACATCTGACTTAAATGAAACAGCAAAATTCTTTGAAGCTGAACGTACTGTTAAATTAACTTTAGATAAAATAGAGAAGCTTTCAAATGAAAAATTTACAATCTGCCTTAAAGAATATAATGCATTACTATGTCATAAAACACTAGCACTTCCAGATTTTGCAATGCTTAACCATGATTTAGTAGAAGTATATAAAAATCTAGCAGCCGAACAATTACATAAATTAGAGGAAGCGCATGAAGCTTTAATTAAATTAATAGGAGATGCATAACTCGCATAATATTTGAAAGGAGGTATTTAATATGAAACAAGAAGATTTAGATATGCTTTTACACTGGTTCTGCCAAGGTAATTCGGTTAAAAGTTTAAAGACTCTTTTAAAACAATCACCCGAAGTAATTGATGTTACAATTGATGACGGAGGGCTTTTTGGTTTAGCCATAGCACATGATTATCCAGAAGTGCTTAAAGTTTTAGTAGACTATTATGAAAAAACTCAAATGCAAGGAGATCCTCATAGCATCGAATATATATATGCTCGAAAAAAGCTTCATGATATATTTCAGGAAACGGTAAATGGCCATGGTATTAATTCAGACGAGGTTAGAGATATTCTAGCCAAATATGGTGTATATAGGGATAATTTTGCTAACGATTACGGTGAGACTAGCGATATTGAGGAGAGAGATCGGGATGTTGAGGAAATATCTTTAAATGACTTCGAAGAACATAGCGATAGAGAGAACTTATTTGAAAGTCGTCCGAGTAGTACGCTTCTCAGTGAAAGTGAGTTAAGCGATAGTATAAGTAGCTTAGATTTAGCAAAAGATAGCTCTACACAATTATCAGAGCTATCTGGAAACCTTGATGCTAAAGAATAGATAAGGCATAAGAAATTATGCCTTATTTCCTAATAATAAAAGCATTTTAAATAACGGTTTTTAGGCTTAAAAGCAATATTATTGTCTAATTAATTTATAGAGTTTAATTGTCAAAAAATTTCAATAAAAAACCTCTTGACCCTCACGTTACGTTATACTGTAGCCTAGATAATCAGGAGTAAACAATTATGCAATGGTATGTAAAAGATTTGAGTAAATTAACTAGTGTTTCGGTTCGTGCACTTCATCATTATGATGAAATTGGCTTGCTTAAACCATCGGGCCGGCATACAAATGGCTATCGTTTATACTCTGAAGTAGATTTATTACGCTTACAACAAATTTTAGCTTTAAAAGCGTTTGGGTTTAAACTATCTGAAATAAAAAATATTCTTATAAAAACTGATGGAATTTTAGCTCATTTAGAGGCTCAGCAGAAGATTTTGAATGAGCGAGTTAAAATCTTGTCTCATTTAAGTCGAAAACTTGCGGTTATGATAAATTATTGTAAAGCAAATAAATCTATTCCTTGGCAAAATATTATCGACTTAATGGAGGATTATAATATGAAGAAAGAACTATTTTATTTGCCTGATTCTGAAAGGCAAAAAACTTATGAAAAGTATTTAATTGATACAAATAGGATTACTTCTCAACAATTAGAAGAGAGTAGAAAACAATCTAACCAATGGAAACCTGAAGAGTGGAATAAAATCCATCAGGAATTTGATAGTTTAAATAAAGCTTTTGTGGAAGCAATATTACAAAATCACTCTCCTAATTCTGATGTTGTACAAGATTTAGTGCAAACACATTATAATGTAATAATCAAATTTTGGACACCAAATAAAGAAGCCTACAGCGGCTTAGGGGATTTATATTTAGAGCATGACGACTTCCGAAAATTCTATACCTCCTATCACCCTGATCTTGCAGAATTCTTAGTTAAGGCGATGAAGGTATTTGCTGAGAAGCATTTATAGAATAATTTAATAATGACTTTCCGAGAAGAAAGGCTTTTGCCTTTCTTCTTTAGAAAATCAATAAGATACTGCTGATTTTTGCTTGAATTTATAAAGTCTTATGCGGTCTTCAATTTCATGCCTGAAATGCCTAATTAGACCTTGAATTGGCCAAGCAGCAGCATCGCCTAATGCACATATAGTATGGCCCTCTATTTGGTAGGTAACGCTAAGCAGCGTATCTATATCTTGTGTTACAGCCTCACCTCGTGCAAGCTTCATCATCATACGCCACATCCAGCCTGTACCCTCACGGCAAGGTGTACATTGGCCACAAGACTCATGCATATAAAATTTGCTAAGACGCGCTATTGCATAGATTAAATCAGTAGATTGATCCATCACAATCACCCCTGCTGTGCCAAGGCCAGAGCCTGCTGCTCGGAGGCTATCGAAATCCATTACTACTTCTTCACAAATTTTCTTAGGCAGTAGCGGTGTTGATGACCCACCAGGTATGATTGCTTTTAAATTATCCCAACCACCAATAACTCCACCTGCATGTTTATCAATAAGCTCCCTTAGTGGTATGCTCATTTCTTCTTCAACATTACAAGGCTTATTAACATGGCCTGAAATACAAAATATTTTTGTCCCAGTATTATTAGGCTTGCCTATGGACGCAAACCATTCAGCCCCACGGCGCAAAATAGTTGGTACAACAGCAATAGATTCAACATTGTTGATAGTTGTAGGGCAACCATACAAGCCTGCACCTGCTGGGAAAGGCGGCTTTAAGCGAGGCATACCTTTTTTGCCTTCTAAACTCTCAAGTAAAGCTGTCTCTTCACCACAAATATAAGCACCCGCTCCTCTATGCAAGATTATGTCCACGTCAAGGCCGGTTTTACTTGCATTTTTACCAATAAGACCAGCATCATATGCTTCATCAATGGCTTTTTGGACTGCTTTTGCTTCGTTATAGAATTCACCACGAATATAGATGTAACAAGTTTTAGCGCCAATGGCGTGACTTGCAATAAGGCAGCCTTCAATTAGCTTATGTGGTTCGTTGCGCAGTATGTCACGATCTTTACAAGTTCCTGGCTCTGATTCATCAGCATTTACAACTAAATAATGAGGTTTGGCTGATTCTTTAGGCATAAAAGACCATTTCATACCAGTAGAGAACCCTGCCCCTCCTCTACCTCTAAGGCCTGATTTTTTAACTTCTTCGATAATCCATTCACGGCCTTTGGCAATTATTGCTTTAGTACCATCCCAATCACCACGTTTCTTGGCAGATTCAAGATCAGCACCTTGGTAGCCATAAAGATTTCTAAAAATTTTATCTTGTTCTTTTATCATAACTTAAATAACTCGTTTCTATATTCATTTTTATAGTACAGAAAGTTTACTTAGAACCTCTAAACGTCATTGCGAGCAAGGCCTATAAGGCCGATGCGCGGCAATCCAGTCAATAAGCAAAGCTTGAATTGTAATGATTTGTTTAACTGGATCACCACGTCTCCTATTAAAATATTTTGGTTCCTCGTGGTGACAAGTATTATATATCCTGCCCCCACTACTCAGCAGCTGCAGAACATTGCCTACCAGTTTGCGACCCTACCCTAACCTTTCTACCTTCTTGCAAGCTTTGAATAATTTCAGCCATTGACTCAATAGTTAAATCCTCAAAATAATCATCATTAATTTGTACCATCGGTGCATTAACACAAGCCCCTAAACACTCCACTTCTGAGAGCGTAAACATACCATCTTTAGTGGTCTCACCCTTTTTAATGCCTAGCGTATCTTGGCAAGCTGTTAAAATTTTATCAGCTCCCCTAAGCCAACATGGCGTTGTACCGCAAACTTGGATATGATGCTTGCCAACAGGTTTTAAGTTATACATTGTATAAAATGTTGCAACTTCATAGGCACGGATATAAGGCAAGTCTAGTAATTTTGCGACATGTTCAATAGCTGCAGTAGAAAGCCAACCATCATTTTGCCTTTGCGCCAGATCAAAAAGTGGCAATATAGCGCTTCTTTGCCTACCTTCAGGGTATTTTGCGATTATTTCTTTAGCTTTTTCTAAGTTTGATTTAGTAAATTCAAACTCCTTAGGCTGTATTACATTTATATTTTTGGTCATCTATCAATTTCTCCAAACACAATATCAAGGCTTGCAATAATAGTTACAACATCCGCTATCATGTGCCCTTGAGACATGAAGTCAATTGCTTGCAAATGCGCAAAGCCTGGAGCTTTAATCCTACATCTATATGGCTTATTAGTACCATCGGCATAGAGATACACTCCAAACTCACCTTTCGGAGCCTCAACTGCTGCATAAGCCTCACCCTTAGGCACATGGTAGCCTTCAGAATATAATTTAAAGTGATGGATTAAAGCTTCCATAGATTTTTTCATCTCAGCCCTTGGTGGTGGAGCAATTTTTCTATCCTCAGTCTTAATCGGCCCAGATGGCATTTTCTCTAAACATTGTTTAATGATACGTATTGATTGATACATTTCTTCAACCCGCACAAGGTACCTATCATAACAATCACCATTCTTGCCAATTGGTATGTCAAACTCTAACTCATCGTAAATTTCATAGGCTTGGGCTTTGCGGAGATCCCATGGTATCCCTGAGCCTCTAAGCATTGGGCCTGAAAACCCCCAATCTTGCGCTGCTTGTTTTGAAACAACACCAACATCAACAAGACGCTGCTTCCAAATTCTATTTTCATTTAAAAGAGATTCTATATCTTGTAAATATTGAGAAAAGCCATTAGCAAATTTAGCAATATCATCAAGCATGCCATCTGGCAAATCTTGTGCAACGCCACCAGGTCTTATATAATTTGCATGCATTCTTGAGCCTGAAACACGCTCATAAAATTCCATTATTTTTTCACGCTCTTCAAATAACCATAAAAGCGGTGTAGTTGCACCAACATCCATTGCTTGTGATGAAACATTTAGAATATGATTTAAAATACGGGTAAGTTCTGCAAATAATACACGGATAAATTTAGCCCTTCTTGGTACTTCGCATTTAAGTAGCTTCTCAACACTTAGTGCAAAAGCATGTTCTTGGCACATAGGTGATACATAATCAAGCCTATCAAAATAAGGTACTGCTTGTAGATAAGTTTTATGCTCTATTAATTTTTCTGTCCCTCGATGGAGTAGTCCAATATGTGGATCTGCCTTAGTGATAACCTCACCATCCATTTCAAGGATTAAACGAAGTACCCCGTGCGCTGCTGGATGTTGCGGCCCAAAGTTCAAGGTCATGTTTTTAAGCTTTATATCTTCCATCAAATATACCTATTTCTTTTCTGGAGCAGCGTCTTTTACTGCCTTTTCATCACCCGGAAGTACATAATCAGTACCTTGCCACGGCCTTAGGAAATCAAATCCTCTATATTCTTGCTGGAGTACTACTGGCTGATATATAACTTTCTCTAACTTTGTGTCATAAGTAACTTCGACATGACCAGTAAGTGGGAAATCTTTTCTTAATGGATACCCTTGAAAGCCATAATCAGTAAGAATTCGTCTAAGATCAGGGTTGTTTCTGAAAATAACACCATACATATCAAATGCTTCTCGCTCATACCAAGTAGCGGCACTATAAATATTTGCTACAGAATCAACTTCTTGCCCTTCAGAGAGATGCACCTTTATATATAGTCTTTTATTAAGCTTAAGGCTAAGTAAATTATATACTACTTCAAAACGCTCCTCTCTTTCTGGAAAGTCAGCGCCAAAAAGGTCGGTAAGAACGGTAAACTTAAAATCTTTATTTGTTTTAAGCTTACCTATTAAATCTACTAAATCTTCCCTTCCAGCAATTATTGTTGCTTGATCAGCAAAATTTTCTAACGTTGCTTTTAGATGATTTTCTTGCAAAAAATGCTGTAGATCTTTTAAAAATTCTTCATGAGTCATGGAAGAAAACTACCTTTTAAATTTTCCTGTACGTTTAATCTTCTTTTGCAGCTGCAACACACCATATAGTAATGCTTCAGCGGTAGGTGGGCAACCTGGAACGTAAATATCGACTGGAACTATTCTATCGCAACCTCTAACGACTGCATATGAATAATGATAATACCCCCCACCATTTGCACAGCTACCCATTGAAATTACCCATTTCGGTTCTGGCATTTGGTCATATACTTTACGCAGCGCCGGCGCCATTTTATTAGTAAGAGTTCCTGCAACAATCATCACGTCTGACTGTCTTGGGCTTGGACGAAATAACATACCAAACCGGTCCATATCATAACGGCTGGCCGCTGTTTGCATCATCTCAACAGCGCAACAAGCAAGACCAAAAGTCATTGGCCAAAGAGAGCCTGTTCTTGCCCAATTTACTAAATCATCTACTTTTGCCAGTACATATCCCCGATTAGAGAGTTCCGGCAGTTGATTTAATAGTGAGTCTTGTTGAATAGCTTTCTTTTTCATTTAATTACCTCTACCAATTACTCCCATTCAAGCGCACCTTTTTTCCACTCATAAATAAATCCTATAGTTAAGACGCCTAAGAAAATCATCATTGACCAAAAACCTACTAAACCAATTTTACCAAGCGTTATAGCCCATGGAAAAAGGAAGGCTATTTCAAGATCAAATATTATGAAAAGTATAGCAACTAAATAGAATCTAACATCAAATTTACCTCTTGCATCACCAAAAGGTTCAAAACCACATTCATAGGCCGATAATTTATCTTTTTGTGGTTTTTTCATTGCAAGTAACTGAGGTAACACAACAATCACTATTGAAAGGGCTGTTGCCACACAGAAAAATACCGCTATTGGGAAGTAACTATCTAGTTTTGTTAAAAAAGGAACATCCATGCTTATTTATTTTTATATTTTATTATTGGCTTATTAGCAAAGTAATAATCTAGTCATCCTGAACTTGTTTCAGGATCTCTCTTTTTTAAGATGCTGAAATGAATTCAGCATGACGGTTGAGGGCGCTGAGATACCTAAATTCAGCATGACCATACTTACTACGCTTTTAAACTTTTATGCTTAAATTATAATATTGAGTAAATACGTATTTTGTAAAGTGATAAATTAAGAAAATGTTCATTGTTTATAAGGTTTTTGGCAAGAGTAAGTTTGCATGCAACTTAAGACTTATATTATAGCTATAATATTCCCGATTATCCCATAGTTTGAAATTTAAAAAATTATGCGGATACATTAAATCAATTCAGGATAAAAACCATAGCCAAAAAACACACCTGTCATTTCACTCGAAGGTTCTGGCTCAACATAAGGCTCTACCTTCTCATCCATAGGAAGGGTATTTTTAAAGATAGTTACAAGCAATTCATTGGGCAAAAGTCCGAAACTATCTGCAGCGCTTTTTTGATAGTTTTTACATACAGTAATTAGAGTTAAATAATTACAAGACTTATATATTTCAAGCTCTTTATATAATTCATTCGGTTCTATCAGATTAATATTGCCGTCTTTTATGTAAGATAAAATTTTAGGATATGCTAAGATCTTACCTTTATGTTCCTTTAATAATTCAAGCGCTTTTAAACAAGGCTTCGTTATAGGCGCCAAACTACTTTGCCTCTCTACAAACCAGTCTTTTGCTTGGTTTACAGCTTTTAAAACTGGTTCTAGGGTTTTATTTCTTTTAAGCAAATCTACGTAATCCTTGTTGCAAGTAAATGCTTCTATCGAATTTAAAGTAAAATTATATTCTAACGCAGGAATAAAATATTTATCTATATAATCCGCTCCAGGATTACACCTTAATTTTATTTCTTTTATAGTGTTATTAGTTTTAAACATATCTGCTAAAGCTTTTATTCCATTTTCTTCTATTAAATTATGACCAATGTCTAATTTGGTTAAGCTTGTATTAAATTTCAATGATTCTGCAAGAAACAGCATTCCTTCATCGGTTATACATTTATGTATTGATAAATCTTGTAGATTTTTCATATTACTTAGAACTTGTGAGAATGCTTTTACAAAATAATAATTTTTATTTCCATATATCTGTAATTTTTCTAGGTTAAGCTTGCTTATATTTGTAATAAATTTATCTATTGTAGCGCTTGCTAAATTAGGGTTTAAAAGCTCGATATTAATTGTCTTTAGAGAAGTTTTCCCCTCAAAAGCGTCGCTTAACATAAGCACATCTTCATCATGAAACCTTATATTATGTAATTCTAAAAACTCTAAATTAGGGGTAGTTTTTATCATTAACGATAGAGCCTGATTAGTTTCTACCGTTAAAGATTGGTTATGGAGCTGAAAATGTTTTAAAGAAGGATGGTTTTTTAAAGCATTTAAGACACAAATTAGATCATCATTGATATATAAACAACGAAATTTAAATACTTCTAGCGAAATGTTATTCTCTAGAGCCTCCGCCAAAATTTGGAGATCGAGTTTATTTGGACGCTCAAAACAAAGCTCAATCATCTTAAAAGAATTATTTTTTAATCCTTGAATTTCCTTATCCCACATATTTCCTCTAAATCATAAAATTAACTGTAAGATATAAATTTTTGTTAACAAGGTAAAGTGGTATTGCAAATCTTATAGATTCTATTTGACTCTATATATGAAGATTGGTAAGTTGCTCTTTTAGAATTTTACGGTAAAAGATGCAGCAATATAAGTCTATTCTCGTTTATGGTTTTGCAATTTTTGCAATGTTTTTTGGCTCTGGCAATTTAGTTTTCCCAATATCAATTGGCCTTCATGCTGGTAATAACTGGTTAATGGGCTTCCTCGGGCTTTTAATTACTGGGATATTTCTGCCATTTTTAGGGTTATTTGTTATTAAATTATATCGAGGTAATTCTGAACGGTTTTTTGGTGAAGCGGGTAGGGTGGCTGCAAGCCTAATTCCACTTTTTACGCTCTCTCTACTCGGCTCATTTGGGGTCATTCCAAGATGCATAACAGTTGCTCATGGTGGGATGGAATATATATTTCCAGGACTTGGGTTAATTAGCTTTGCCTCTATTTTCTCTATTATCACTTTCATTCTTTGCTTAAAAGAGCAAGTAATAATCAAAGTTCTTGGTAAATGGATGAGCCCAATATTGCTAGCCTCTCTTTTAATATTGATTTTTTATGCTGTCTTAAATGCGCCAAATATCACGAGTGGAGTTCCTGCAAGCAACGCTTTCTCTAAAGGGTTCTTAATTGGATACCAAACAATGGATCTATTTGCGGCCTTTTTCTTTTCAGCCTTTATTTTTAAACAAATTCAAACATCTCTCCCACCAAGAATAAGCGAAAAACAAGTGCTGATATTTGCCTTAAAACCCAGCATAATAGGCTCATTACTCCTTACTATTGTTTATTTAGGATTTGTATTTCTTGGTTCACATTATGCTCATTTGATTGCAAATATTCAACCTGAACATATGCTACCTATCATAGTAAGGCATGTAATGGGAACTTCAGCTACTATTTTTATCGCAGTAGCAATTTTGCTTTCCTGTCTGACGACTGCTGTTGCACTTAATAATATTTATGCAAGGTATCTTTGCACTCTAATGAAATTTAAGGAGGATAAGTTTGCTGCAATATTAGGAGGGACAACTTTAGTATCTTTTATTATATCTCTGCTAGATTTTAGAGGTATTGCAGCTTTCCTGAGCCCAGCACTTGAAGCCTCATACCCTGGCTTAATAGCTTTAACATTTATGTGTATTATTACAAGAAAATATCATAAAACAAAAATGTTATTGTTTTGGATAATTACTGTAGTAGCATGCATGCGTATATAAGTAACTAAGCAATGGATTATTTACATTTAACCCTATGACAATGAGCTATAAAACCTTTTTCTATAGCTCAAATAATAGCATATTTTGAGTTATAAATCCATTAACTATAACTCATCATTCAAAATTTTAGGTGAATATATGTTATATAAGCAGTATTTAATAATTAGCGAACTTGAACTAAATTTGACATAATGCATTAAATCACATAGAATCAGGCAAAAAATTTACCTGAGAATTATATGGGAACAAACCAAGGATATTTATTTAAAGATAAGAGATTTCTCCCTTTATTCATTACCCAATTTTTTGGTTGTTTTAACGATAATATTCTTAAAAACGCTCTTACAACCATAATAACTTATGAGTCAGTTCAGCTTTTTGGTTTAACTGGTGCGTTACTGGCGCTTGTTGCGCATGGGTTATTTATTATCCCTTTTGTGATTCTGGCAGGGCTTGCGGGACAAATTGCTGATAAATATGAGCGGGCTTATTTAATTCGTATAATTAAAGCAGTTGAGATTGGCATAACTGCACTTGTTATTTATGGCTTCTACCATGACAGCGTAATTATATTATTTATCGCCTTACTATTAATGGGTATCCATTCGACCTTTTTTGGTCCATTAAAATATAGTGTGCTTCCTGACCATTTAAACAAAGATGAATTACTTGCTGCTAACGGTTATATTGATGCTGGAACATTTTTATCGATTTTAATAGGCACACTTTTTGGAACTATTTATGATAAAAATACTACTTTCCTATTTCTTGCAGCCTTGATGATGTTATCGGCTATTGCAGGTTTTATCAGTAGCTTATTCATTCCAAAATCCGAAAATTCAAATCCTGAAATTGAAATAAACCCAAATTTCCTACAAGAAAATATAAATATTTTAAAATATTCATATAGTAAAAAGCAAGTTTTCTTATCTATTCTCGGTATTTCATGGTTTTGGTTTATTGGAGGAACCTTTCTTTCGCAAATTCCTTTTTTAGTTAAAGATATATTAGGAGCCGATAAAACTGTAGTTAACCTATTTCTTGCAACTTTCTCTATAGGAGTAGGTATCGGATCTGTACTTGCTAATAAAGTATTAAATAACGAAATTACGACAAAATATATTGTTCTCGCAGCACTAGGTATTAGCTTATTTGGTATTGATCTATATTTTGGTAGTGGAATTAGTGCGGTTAAAAATGAACCTACACAATTAATCGATTTTGTAAAATTTTTATCAAAGAAGAATAGCTGGCGAATATTACTTGATTTATTATTTTTATCAGCCCTTGGTGGATTTTATATAGTACCACTTTATGCAGTTATGCAATATTTCAGCTCACCAACTCACCGCTCACGTGTTATTGCTACTAATAATATTGTTAACTCTGCTTTCATGGTGGCGTCAACTCTCCTTATAAGCGTGCTTTTAAAGGCCGGCTTATCCGTTCAATCTGTTATTTTATTTATCTCAATATTAAATATTGGGGTAGCTGTATATATTCATAGTCTTGTTAATGAATCTAAAATAATACCTGATTCATTCCTCAGGCTTGTATTTAAAACAATATTTGACAAAATTTACCGAGTTGAGGTCAAGGGTATTGAGAATTATCATAAGGCTGGTAAGCGCACTGTTATTATATCAAACCATATATCTTACCTTGACCCTGCATTACTTGCTGTTTATTTACCTGAAAAACTAACTTTTGCGATAAATACAGAAGTTGCCAAATTATGGTGGGTAAGGCCATTTCTTAAAATTGGCAAAGCTTATCCAGTTGATCCATCAAATGCAATGGCTGCAAAAACTTTAATTAACGAAGTTAAGAAAAACAAAAAAATGGCTATTTTCCCAGAAGGGAGAATTACCGTTACAGGCTCATTGATGAAAGTCTATGAAGGGCCCGGAATGATTGCTGATAAAGCTGATGCGACTATTCTTCCTATTAGGATTGATGGGCCGCAATATACTTACTTTTCAAAATTGAAAAACGTCCCAAGGCCCTTTTTCTTTCCAAAGATAATTATTACTATTCTTCCACCTGAGCGAATTACGGCTCCTGAAGAATTAGATAGTAGGTCAAGAAGAAAATATATTAGCCAGCGGCTTTACGACATAATGGCTGATATGATGTTTGAAAGTTCAGACTATCGTAAGAACTTATTCCAATCCTTAATTGACGCTGCAAAAACTCATGATGCAAGTAATATTATTGTAAGAGATATCGATAATAATAATTTATCTTATCGTAACTTCTTAATGCGAGTATTTATCTTAAGTAGGATTTTAAGCCGAAAAACAGCACAAAAAGAATTTGTCGGCTTAATGCTACCAAATTCATCAACTACAGCTGCAACCTTTTTTGCTCTGCAAGCCATAGGCCGCGTGCCAACAATGATAAATTTCTCAAGCGGTATTGCAAATATCTTATCTTGTTGCAAAACAGCAGATATTAAAATCATTTATACCTCACGTAGATTTATAGCTAAAGCAGGGCTTGATGAACTTATAGATAGGCTAAAGGAAATAGTTAAAATAGTATATTTAGAGGATGAGCGAACAAAAATAAGCTTAAAAGACAAGCTGGTTGGGCTTGCTGCAAGCTTTATGCCGCAAAGCTATTATAACCATATTAATTATACACCAAGCTATGATGATCCTGCTGTTGTATTATTTACATCTGGCACAGAAGGCAAGCCTAAAGCTGTAGTATTATCCCATAAAAATATTCAGTCTAATAGGTGCCAAATTGCAGCTCTTGTCGATTTTGGTAAGCATGATATTGCATTTAATGCATTACCAATGTTCCATTCATTTGGGCTAACTGCAGGTACAATATTGCCAATACTTGCAGGTATTCAAACCTTCTTTTATCCATCGCCATTACATTATCGTATTGTACCTGAAATTATTTACGATATTGGCGCAACTATTATGTTTGGTACTGATACGTTCTTAAATGGATATGCTAAATTTGCTCATCCATATGATTTCTACTCTATCAGATATGTATTTGCGGGTGCAGAAAAGCTTAGACCTGAGACAAGAAAAATTTGGTTTGATAAATATGGTGTACGTATTTTTGAAGGATATGGTGCAACTGAGACTGCTCCTGTAATATCGGTAAATACACCAATGCATGATAGACCTGGCACAGTTGGAAGAATTATACCTGGTATGGAATATTTTATAAAACCTGTTGAAGGTATTACTGTTGGTGGCAGCCTTTGTGTAAGAGGGCCAAACGTAATGCTTGGCTATATGTTCCATGATAACCCTGGAGTCGTTTCACCTCCATCCGTAGAAAAATTAGGGGAGGGATGGTATGATACAGGTGATATAGTAACTTTTGATGAAGAAGGCTATATAACTATAAAAGGACGGGCAAAGAGATTTGCCAAAATTGCTGGAGAAATGATTTCACTTGCTGCAATTGAAGAGCTTGTTTCTGCAACATTTCCAGAAGGGCCACATGCAACTATATCAATTAGCGATAGTCGTAAAGGTGAACAGGTTATTCTTTTTACAGTAAATCCACATGTTACAAGGGAGAAACTTGTTGAATCGCTAAAGCAAAAAAAACTCTCAGAACTTTTACTACCTAAACATATCTTCATTGTTAATGAAGTGCCAGTTTTTAATACAGGGAAAGTCAATTATCCAGCCTTAATTGAAAGGGCCGCAAGCATGATTCCGCAAGATAACCCTTCACAAGATAATCCTGAGCAAGAATGATTAGGATAATATCAATTGGTAAATTAGGCAGCAACAAAGCTCTACAAGAAATTTTCCAATCTTATCTGAAAATGATAGGTTGGAAGATTGAAATTATAGAGCTTGAAACGAAAAAAAAATTAGTTACAGAAGAGCTAAAAAACGCAGAAGCAGAGCTTATAATTGAAAAAATTAGGATAGGGCAGGTAAATATTATTCTTGAAGAGAATGGAAAAGAATATACAAGTCCTGAATTTGCTAAGTTTTTAAAAAAATTAGAACAATCCGTAAAAGATATAAATTTCATTATTGGTGGGGCTTATGGAATAGGGGAGAAGCTTCGAGAAAAAGCTGACTATACACTCTCGCTATCGCAAATGACCTTCCCTCATCTTTTTGCCCGCGTAATGTTGATTGAGCAAATATACCGCGCCCAAACCATTCTCGCCAACCATCCATATCATAAATAAACGCAATTACAGCTTTAAAGGTTATAAATTTTATCATCTATCTACATAAGGTAATTTTTCATAGTTGACTTTAAGTTAGTAAATAACCTTAGACCTTTGCTAGAAAGCTTGTTCTAGACTTCTTTTGAGAATACCATTATCGCCGTAAATTTTGCCCTTCAAGCCTTTAGTTAAATCGGTTAAAACTGATATATCACTTTTATTGCCTTTAGTAATTTTAATGCTCATAATCTCTCCCTTAAAACTAGCATTTTTTTGGCTATAATGTGTTCTTGGTATACCAATAAATTTAACAACTAACTAAAAAAACAGGGGGGTTATATTGGCTAATAACAATAAATTTTTATTAAATATTTACATCCTCTTTTATTGACTTTTTGGTAAATATATGTTAATTGATGTGTACTCAACAATAGATAAAAATATATGAAAAATAAATATACCAAGCTTTTAGAGCTTTTCAATTATTTAGAAATTAAAGAAATAGACAGGGCTACTATCAATATGGCTATTTTTAAAATTATAAATGATGATTCTTTAAATAAAATCGAAGCACTTGAAATATTAAAAGAGAGTGGTGCAAACTTTAATGAAGCTTTTTATCTTGGTATGAAAGCAATAAATGTTGCTATAATAAGGCAAGATACTGAAATAGTACAATATTTATTAGATAATGGAGTAACAACAAATTGTACAGACCTATGGGGGAATACACCATTACATGCAGCAGTAATAGCTGACCATGCTGGAATCATAAACCTACTATTAAGCTTAGGTGCAGATATTGAAGCGCGTGATGAAAGTGGAAATACCCCTTTTGACTATGCTTTTTCTGAAAATCATAAAGAAGCCATCGATACATTGCTTCAAGGTCAATTAGAAGACACTGAAAATTGAATTTGTTCTATAATATAAAAAGGGATAGAATTATCTTCTATCCCTTTTTAAACACTTAAGTAGTTATGTATTAAGCAGCGCTTTTTTCAGATTCACTATTAGCATCGATAGAGTCAAATACTTCATCCCAAGAGCCGGTTGTAGCAGCTTTAGTATATTCTGTAACTCTATTTTCAAAGAAGTTAGCAAATTCGACACCATTTAAGATTTCATCTAACCATGGAAGAGGGTTTTTATCTACTAAATATATTTCTTTAAGACCAAGTTGCATTAAACGACGATCCGCAATATAGCGAATATATTGTTTAACTTCACGCGCTGTTAGTCCTTCAATACCACCAACTTCAAAAGCAAGATCAATAAAAGCATCTTCAAAGTGAACTATAGTTGCACAAGCTTCATAAAGCTGGCTTCTTAATTTTTCTGTCCAAACTTCAGGGTTTTCTTTAATAAAGGTCTTGAATAATGTAATGATTGAGTTTGTATGAAGAGTCTCATCACGAACTGACCATGTCACGATTTGTCCCATCCCTTTCATTTTATTAAATCTTGGGAAGTTAAGCATAATAGCAAAAGACGCAAATAATTGAAGACCTTCGGTAAAGCCACCAAACACTGCAAGTGTAAGCGCTATATCTTCTTTGGTTTCAACGCCAAATTTTTGCATATAATCATATTTGTCTTTCATTTCCTTATATTTTAGGAATGCTTGATATTCAACTTCTGGCATACCAATAGTATCAAGTAAATGAGAATAAGCTGCTATATGAATAGTCTCCATATTAGAGAAGGCTGCAAGCATCATTTGCACTTCTGTTGGTTGGAACACTCTTGAATAATGTCTCATATAACAGTTATTAACTTCAATATCAGCTTGAGTAAAGAACCTAAAAATTTGGGTAAGTAAATGTTTCTCACCAGCAGATAATTTATATTTCCAATCTTTCACATCGTCAGCCATCGGCACTTCTTCAGGTAACCAATGAATTTTTTGTTGCACGTGCCATGCTTCATATGCCCAAGGATATGAAAATGGCTTATATATAGGACTTGCTGATAGTAATGACATTTTGTACTCCCTTTTAAATTTTGTATAGCTTATCTAAAATCAATTTTAATTCAATATTAACTTGCTTATTGGCACGCTAAACATTCGTCATATTTATCTGACTGTGCTTTTTCTATTTCTTTAAAATCATTTCTCTCTACTGAAAGTGATACTTTATCTGCTCTCTGTATTGAGGTAGATCTACAGTAATAAAGGCTTTTTAAACCCTTTTTCCAAGCAGAGAAATGTACATCATGCAGATATTGTTTACTTACATCACCCGCCATAAATATATTAAGTGATTGAGCTTGAGAAATATGCTTTGTTCTATCAGCTGAAAGCTCTATTACCCATCTTTGATCAATCTCATGCGCTGTTTTAAAAATTGCTTTTTCATGTTCTGTCAAGAAATGTAAATGCTGGACAGATCCTTCGTTAGTTGCGATTGATGACCATACTTGCTCATTATTAAAACCTTTCTCATCAAGTACTTTTTCTAAGTTTTTATTACGCACTATGAAAGAGCCACTTAAAGTTTTTTGTGTAAAGCTATTTGCAGCATATGGCTCAATCCCAGGAGATGCGTTATTTGCAATAATAGAGATTGAGGCAGTTGGCGCAATTGCCATTTTATTACTAAATCTTTCCATAATATTGCAGTCTGCTGCATCTGGGCAAGGACCTTTTTCTTTAGCTAGTTGAACTGAGGCTGCATCGACTTGAGTATGGATATAATCAAATATTTTATTATTCCATACTTTCGCCATAACTGATTCCATCGGAACGTTATTAGCTTGCAAAAATGAATGGAACCCCATTACACCAAGTCCAACACTACGCTCTCTCATAGCCGAATATTTTGCTCTTGCCATTTTATCTGGCGCTTTTTCAATAAAGTCATCAAGAACATTATCAAGGAAACGCATTACATCAGTGATGAATGATTCGTTCTTACTCCATTCATTAAAATGTTCAAGATTCAATGATGACAAGCAACATACAGCTGTTCGCTCTTTACCCAAATGGTCACGTCCTGTTGGAAGAGTAATCTCGCTACAAAGGTTAGATGTTTTTACCTTTAAGCCAAGCTGCTTATGATGTTCAGGGATATTTCTATTAACTGCATCAATATAAATAATATATGGCTCACCTGTTTCAATTCTTGTAGTGAGTAATCTTACCCAAAGGTCTCTTGCGCTTACTGTAGATACAACTCGTTTATCTTTAGGGCTGATTAAATCCCATTTTTCATTATGCTCAACTGCGCTCATAAAAGCATCACTAACAAGTACACCATGGTGAATATTAAGAGCACGTCTGTTTGAGTCACCACCTGTTGGTCTTCTAATATCAATAAACTCTTCTATTTCTGGATGGTCGATAGGAAGGTAAACTGCTGAACTTCCTCTACGTAGAGAACCTTGAGAAATTGCCAGCGTCATTGAATCTTGTACTTTTATAAAAGGTACTATCCCAGAAGTATGACCATTATCCCTAACTTTTTCATTGATTGAGCGCACATTACCCCAATAGCTACCTATTCCTCCACCACGAGATGCAAGCCAAACATTTTCTGTCCAAAGATCCACTATACTATCAAGACTATCTTCAGTTTCATTTAAATAACATGAGATAGGAAGTCCACGATCTGTTCCACCGTTACTAAGTATTGGTGTTGCAGGCATAAACCAGAGCTTACTTATATAATCATATAATCTTGTAGCATGTTCTTTATTATCAGCATAATATGACGCAACACGAGCAAATAAATCCTGGAAATCTTCCCCTTCCATTAAATAACGATCCTTTAAAACTGCTTTTCCAAAGTTTGAAAGTAAATCATTCCTGCTGGAATCTATATTAATTGGGAACTTTGTTTTTTGTATAGACATGAAAATCTCCTTTTATGTGTTCTGTATTAATTACTATTATTTGAATTAAATAAAGAATAAAAACTGGTATATAAATGTACTTATAAATATAGTAACATAATGCTCTCAAATCATCTAGACCCTAAGAGTAAAAAAATGATATATATGGTGGCTATTTTTTATTGACATACTATATATAGTATTTAAGCTTAAATAATAAGCATCGTCATTTTTGCGCTTCATGCTACTATATCAGGGATTAGAGTAGATGTAATATTTTTGTATAAGCTATATTTTGTTTTTATGTTTCTTTGAGCGAAACAATCCTTAAAATCATATAAAACAATAACTTACTTTAAAGGTAATTGTCTGTTTACTAAATATAGATACAACTTATTTTTTGTTAAGTTGAAACTTTACCACGCAGTTTCAAATATAAGTATATTTAATGGTTTTTCTATTTATAAAGAGAGATTTATATTATTTATTTTTTTTAAGAGTGAATAATGTAACTATAATTGTTATAGTACAAACGGTCATGAGATAATAAGCCACCATATCAATCCCTCCAAAATCCTTAATTAACCACATAGAAATTATTGGCGCTACCCCACCAAAAGCAACAGATGTAAAATTCCAACAGAATGCAACACTAGTAGCTCGAATATTAGTTGGAAATGACTCTGCAACAATAGGGTTTAAAGTACCTTCTGTCATTCCTATTAATGCACCAAGCAGTAAAGACATAAATAAAATCAAGTTAGAACTTCCAGCTTTTAATGAGCAAATAAATGGATAAGCAGCAAGGAATAAACCAATAGAGCCTAAAATAATAAAATAGCGTTTATTTACTTTATCCGAAAAATAGCCAAAGATAACCGTCGCGATTGTATAGCTTATCACTGTAAATAAATTAAACTTTCCGGCCGTATGATTATCAAAATGTAGGAAGTTTATCATCATAGTCTTGCCAAAGATGAATACAATGAAGAAAGAAACTTGGGTGGTAAGAAAAATAGCAAAAAGCTTAGCCAAGGTTTTCTTGTGATTCCTTATCATTTCCATAAATGGATTATCGATAATATCTCCAGCTTTCTGTATATGGACAAAATCCCCTGTTTCTAAAAGGGTTTTGCGCATATAAAAGGCAATAGCTGCACCAAATACGCTTACGAAAAAAGGAATCCTCCAAGCATAAGCATAAATCTCTTCTTTAGTAACAATTGATTCAACGATAAATATTGTGCATGAGCTTAAGACTAACCCCATACCAACTCCAGTTAAAGCAAGACAACCAAAAAAACCTCGCCTACTTTGAGGCACTGATTCAAATAAATATACACAAGATGCACCAAATTCACCACCAAGGGCAACACCTTGTAATATACGAAGTATGATTAGTAAGATAGGTGCCGCAATACCAATTTTTTCATAAGTAGGTAGAAGGCCAATACACAATGTCGGGATTGACATGAGCAGCATTGTCACCATTAACATTTTTTTTCTGCTATATTTATCCCCTATATAGCCAAAAATAATCCCTCCAATCGGTCTTGCAGCAAGACCTACTGCAAAAGTTGTAAAGGTCATCATCATAGAAATAACAGCGTTTTCTAAAGGAAAAAATAAGTCACTTATTACGGTCGCGAAATAAGCATAAAGCGTATATTCATACCATTCCAGCACATTGCCAATAGATGAAGACAAAATTGATTTTATAGTATTTGTTGGTAAGGTTTTCGCTGGACTCGACATAAGAAGTAAATCATAATTTGTTATATAACGTCTTCATGATACGCAAATATAGAAATAAAAACTACCATTTTTCTTCTGGATAAACTCCCCAAAGCATATTTTGAGCAATCCAGCCCTTATGGTCGCCACATTTTACATTGCACAATTTATCTTGGCATTTAAAAAGCTCACATCTAACTTGTGGGACTACTCTTGCAATAATTGGAGAATTTGTAGTTGGCTTTTTATATAATGTTTGAGGCTCGTCACCTTTAACAATAACGGAACGCTTTCCAGCAAGCATACTACTATGTACCCAACCACCTTCACCAGTAATATCCCTAATACGGCGCCATTGCTCAAATTCAGCAAATATTTCTACCGGCTCACCCTTTTTAATAAAAACCCATTCAATTGGATATCTATTACTAGGTCCTGTTCTTGCATTTACTTCTTTAGATTTTATTGAGGCAAATCGTGGAACTGGTAATTTATTATCAGTATAAGCAATGTTGGTAATACTTGATAAGAAAATAAAAGTAACAAAGACATGTTTAAATAAAAGAGGTTTCATATCTCCTAACTCTCAGTAATTTCATCTTCGTACAATTTTGCTGCTAAATAATTACCGGAACGAAGCTGGTTCTTTATTCTGCTTATCTCATATTCACTAATACCAACAGATTTTAATACTGCCCCGCCAAGCTGCAAGCCTGTCTCATAAACTTCCGGAACAATTATAGTAGCCCCAAGCTCATAAAGGTCTGATGCATTATTCAAATCTTGCGCTCTTGCAACAATTGCAACCTCTGGGAAATGAGCAGAAATAACTTTTAAAGCTTTTTTCATGGTAACTTCGTTATTTATCGCAAGAATAACCGACAAAGCTCGATCAAGACCGGCAGCCTTTAAAGTTTCAACATGTGAAATATCCCCTCTAAAGATAGGATAGCCGTTTGACCTTTCTTCTTTTACATATTCATCGTTAATATCTATAATTATATAATGAATATTTTCAGCCTCAAGAACCCGTGCAACCATTTTCCCAACGCGGCCAAACCCTGCTATTACTACGTGGTTTGTAACATCTCTTGTTCCAACTTCTATATAATGTAAAGGCGATTTTTCCTTTTTCTCTTCCAGAAGGGCTGCAAGCTTTTCACCAATTTTTGAGAGTAATGGGGTTAAGGCCATGGTGAATGTCACTACAAGAAGTAAAATTTTACCAGCATTTGGATCGATGATACCGTTATTAATACCTAAATTAAAGAGAATAAAGGCAAACTCGCCACCTTGAGAAAGCAATAACCCAGTATGAATTGCTGTTGCCCTGTTAAAGCCAAATAATATACAAAGCCCAATAATAATCGAGCTTTTTACTAAAATTAATAAGAAGGATAAAGCAAGTATTCTGCCAAGCTCATTATAAATATCTATAACATCAATGGTCATGCCCACAGTCATGAAGAACAAACCAAGTAATAATCCTTTAAATGGCGAAATACTTTCTTCTGCTTGTAACTGAAACTCTGTCTCAGCAACTAAAGTCCCCGCAACAAACGCACCAAGTGCAAGTGATAGCCCCATATATTCAGTACCCCAAGCAGCTGCAAGGGCAATTAATATGGTTGATGCAATAAATAATTCATTACTTTTTACGGTATTATCAGAAGTGATCAAATTATAAAGTGGGCGAAGTAAAACCCTGCCGATAACAAAAATGCCAATTAAGGCAAGCACCGCTTTAACAAATGCAATTCCTAGCGCATGTGGAATAGATGATTTATCGCCAGACAAAAGTGGCACAATAACCAGAAGTGGCACAACGGCAAAATCTTGTAAAAGAAGTACAGCAAGAGAAATTCGCCCTACTTGCGTTGATTGGCTACGAGCTTCTGCAATAACTTGCAGCACAATTGCGGTTGAAGATAGTGCCAAGCCACCACCAATAATAATTGCAGCATTACTATTATTATAAATAAGCTCCACAACACCAGCGACAATAATTGAAGTGATAATAACTTGCAGCGAGCCAAAACCAAATACATATTTACGCATAGCTTTTAGCCTTTCAAAAGAAAGCTCAAGCCCAATAGCAAAAAGTAGGAACACTATCCCAAACTCGCCAAAAACCTCGGTTTCAGTGTGAGAAATAATCTTAAAACCATGATCACCAATAGCAGCCCCAGCTACGAAATAACCAAGTACTGGACTAAGGTTTAAACGTCTAAAAATAGCAACGACAAATACAGAAGTAGCAAGCAGAATTACGACACTGGGTAAAAATTGTAACTTATCCATTCGGTTTAGCGATCCTATAAAATAAAAAATGAAAAATTTGCTCTGCGATGATTATTGAAACACTGGTATAACCAATAGCTTATACGCACAATTTAAGTATATTTAAACTCTCAACTTTTGCAAAGCTTATTTAAATAATTTAGTTGTTTTAAGGAACTTTAAATTAAAATATAAGTTTTAAGACCAGAAAGAGCCACAAAATAAAAAAGGAAGAGCTTTATTGGCTCTTCCTTTGATGTTTTTAGCAAAAAATTTATTTAAATTTGATCCATATCAACATTAGAAGCTACACCAAGTGCTTCTGTTTCCAAATGATCTTGATCTTGGTTTACCATGGCTTCCCCAGTATTTGGGATAAAATTAAGCGCTTCAAGTAAAGACTCTTTAGCCTCATTCTGTTGAGTGTCATATATTATACAATCCATTTTGAAGAAAATTTCTTTTAAGGCTTGAGCATATTTTACAGCATTCACTGAGCCACCTGTTAGCTCAGGAAAAATCTTTTCTAAGTTAAGATCCTCTTCTTTTCCCGCTTCCCAGTTCTTAACACTAAGTTTTATAATTTTATTTAAAACAGCTTTCGCCGTTATAGCTTTCAAAGTTCCTTGTTCCGCCTTAATTTCTTCTATTAAAGGAAAAAGATCTTTACTAGCAACAGATTTTATCTCATCTAAATAGTTTAATACCTTATTAGATTTTTTTAAAGATGCTTCTTTAATAATATATTTTTTTATAGTACTAATAGCTTCCTGATTAAAATTACTAATTGTTTCAAAACTATTTAATACCTCCAAACTATCTTTTACCTTACCTATATTTGCCTTAAATACTAAATCTATTATATCTGCCTGAGGTTCAATTTCTAAAATATTTTTAATTGCATAACCAGTGTTTTTTGCCTTTTGCTCAATTTTAAAAAATTGCCCACTAATTATTTCAAGAATATCTTCCTTATAATTTGAAATTTCATCAATAGAAAGTAATTTTTTAACCTGTAAACAGGATTCTAGAGCATAACAAAGTTTTACTATTGCTGTATATTTTTCTAAAGAAAAATTAGGATGCGTTTCTAAAAATTTTTTCTTTTCCGAATATATTTCCGTTAAGCTTTTTTTGAGAATATCTAACAATGGTTCTTCTTCTTGAAAGATTATACTGAGTTTTGCCCCAGCTTTTAATAAAAATATTATACTTTCTAAATTTTTGTTATGTATAGAGAAAAGAAGAGGGGTTATACCATATTCGCCAATGTTTATATCTGCTCCACGCTCTACAAGAAATCTTAAAACTTCTAAACTATCAACTCCTCTCTTTTCTAAATTATAATTACTCGGAAGCCAAAAAGCAGCAACGGCAGGTGTATCACCACCGCTTGTTAAAAGATTTACATCTATACCTCTATCGATAAACATTTTAACAATATCTAAATACCCATAACCTGCTGCAAAATGAAGCGGTGTATAATCTTGCCCTCCTCCTTCTGTGAAAAATTTTTTTATATTATAACTTCGATCCAGTAAAAGTTTAGCTATTTCATAGTTTCCAATTTTTGCTGCTTTATGAAGAGGATTTTTATCTCTTTCGTTTAAAAGATAAGGGTCAGCTTTATTTTTTAATAATAAATCAACTGCTTCGATATCTTCTTCTTTTACAGCAATATGAAGAGGAGTATTACCCTTCAAGTTTTGCGCATTTAGATCAATGCCATGTTTTACTAAGAGTTCCGCTACATCAAACTTACCTTTTTTTAACGACATATGAAGAGAAGTATTACCATCTTTATCACGGTCTTCAAGGTCTTCTATTCCCATCTCTTCATACAAATTTTTTAAATCAGCTAGTGTTTCAGTAAATTTTCTTTTCATTTCTATATTATATTAAATTAGTTAATCTATATTAACATAATTTTATATAAAAATCAATAAAATTGATTTGAGAGATTTATTTTGTATAAGCAAATAATGATCTTGGAACTTTATTATAAATAAAAAAGGAAGAGCATATGAAATCTTCCTATATATGAGTGGAGATTGATTGAAATTTGTATCTAAGCTCTTTCCCAAAGTGGATTTTTAATTTTCTTTAGGAATTCTTTATGAGCTGAGGCTTCATCTTCGGTGGGCTCAACAATATTTCCAGCTTTAATGGTAATCTCTTCTACTATAGTATCTGTTATAGTTGTAGTATTACCGTTTGTAGTAATAGAAGTTGATTCAAATCCTGATATTTCAAAGGTTGTTTGCCGGCCGCCTGTAAGCTCAATATAAACTTCAGCAAGTAATTTTGCATCAAGCAATGCGCCGTGGAAGTTCCTTGATGAATTATCCACCTTAAATCTTTCGCATAAAGCATCAAGACTTGCTCGAGCGCCTGGAAATTTGCGGCGAGCCATGGTTAAGGTGCAAATCACGAGCTCCATATCAATAGTCGATTCACCAATAAGAGAAAGTTCGTGGTTAATGAACTTCATATCGAATCTTGCATTATGGGCAATGATTTTAGCACCTCTAATAAATTCTATAAAATCCAGGGCAATATCTTTAAATTCAGGCTTATCTCGCAGGAAATCTCTTGAAATACCATGTGCTTTATAAGCTTCAGGGTCTATATCTCTGTTAGGATTTAAGTAAACATGAAACTCCCTGCCAGTATATACCTTATTAACCATCTCAATGGCACCAATTTCTATAATTTTATGGCCGCCAATGATCGGGTCAAGACCTGTTGTTTCAGTATCAAGGATGATTTCTCTCACGGTTAGATAGCTCTTTAATTAATGCGTGGATCTTTTCCTTAAAAACTAGCTCATTATCATTTGAATGTAAAACAAAATCAGATCTCATGATTTTCTCTTTATCCGGTAACTGTGTCTTTAGTATCTTCTGTAATTTATCGTTAGTCATACCCTCACGTTGCAAGGCTCTCTCTTCTCTAACTTTATCATCACAAGTAACTGCTATTATAATATCAAATAGCTGTTCTGCTCCTGCTTCAAATAATAATGGTACTTCAGCAAAAACAAGATTCCTACCTTTAGGCGTTACTTGTTCAATAAATTCTTTTAGACCTTGCCTTACAAGCGGATGGATTAGCTCTTCAAGTTTTTTCCTCTCAGCTTCATGCGTAAAAATATATTCTGCTATTTTTTGCTTTGTTAGTGGTTCTATATAAGGAAAAAGACTTTTAACTTTAGAGAGAAAATCTGAGTTTTCATAAAGCCTTGCTACAAACTTGTCGCAGTAAAATACATCATAGCCTAAACTTTCTATAAAATTGCTTGCAAAAGTTTTACCAGAGGCAATTGAGCCTGTAATTCCAATTATCTTCATTCATTTACTCTTTAAATAAGTTTTGACCAAAATTTTGTTTTTTTTCATAATATATCTTAAGAATATCTGAGGCGATTTCTTCCACTGACTTCATTGTGGCATCAATGATTGGCCAATTATGGCTTGCAAATATTCTTTTCGCATCTCTACATTCCTGTACCACTATATCATAATCTGTATAATCAACTTTTAAATTGAAAGCTGCAACATTTAACCTATTACCTCGCACTTCAACTAAACGCTTTGGATCAATGATTAAACCTACTACTAAAGGTTGTTTTAAAGAAATTATTTCTTCAGGCAAACTTATACCCGGCACTATTGGCACATTTGCAGCTTTAAGCCCGTTAAAGGCAAGATAAACACAAGTTGGAGATTTAGAAGTACGTGATGGACCTAAAATTACAATATCAGCATCCTCTAAATTAGAAAGTTTTTGTCCATCATCATGCTTTAGCGTGAAATCAATGGCCTCCATTCTCTCAAAATAATCTGCATCCATTCTAAATTCACTATGATCATTAAGAGCAGGTACACCAAGATAGCTACTCATCTCTTTAATAACCTTACCAAGAACTCCTATACATGGAAGCTTATTCTCAAAGCAGAATTTTTTTACTCTTTCTCGTAGTTCAAAATTTGCAATAATATATAGTACCATTCCTGGTTTTTTTTCAATGGTTTTGAAACATTGTTCAATAGCATTATAATTTCTAACAAGTGGCCAAACATATGTTTTTGCTTTAATCCCATGAAATTGGGCCAAACTAGAATTAGCAACACTTTTTAAAGTTTCTGTTGAAGAGTCTGAAATTAAGTGAATACAAAGGTTTTTCATTATATTGTCCACATTGTTTTTGTGAGTAAATTAATTTTTGTAGATGAATTTATCTTTTAAAAATTACTATATAGTGTGTTATTTTTCATTAACCCTACTAAGTTTTGTTGTTTTTCTTCTTGTGGATAAAATTGTGAATAAATGCTACTTTTTGTGTATGAATTTAATTCACTATAAACAGTAAACATTCAAACTTCAATATTATCCACATGTGAATTATGTGTTTTTACCAATGTGCATTTTGTGGATAACTAAAAATATTTTAAAAATAATCACCCTTATGCTGAAGTAATTATAATATTTTGCTTAAAATCATACTTAATGAGAATAAGGGTGAATATATCTTGATTTTTGTGTGGATAAAATTTAATTTACATATTCTGGTCCCCTACAACCACTATTCTTAAAATATATATATATTTATTATTATATTAGTATGCAAAAAAAACTTTTAAGTGTCTTGACAGAAAAGAGAAATTTCAATCAACCTCCTATTTGGCTTATGCGTCAAGCAGGACGTTACCTTCCGGAATATAAAGAGGTAAGAAATCAGATAAAAAGTTTCTTAGATTTATGTTATAATCCAACTTTAGCTGCAAAAGTAACTCTTCAGCCAATTGAGAGATTTGATTTTGATGCAGCAATAATATTTTCAGATATTTTAGTTATAGCAGATAGTCTTTCAGGAAAAGTTGAATTTCTTGAAGGCAAAGGTCCTCAACTTGAAATAATTTCAGATGAAGAAGATTTAAAAAAACTAAAGATAAATTATGATTGCTCAAAGCTTGCAAAAACTTCAGAAACTTTAAGCATGGTTAAAAGTAAGCTCTCAGTAGATAAAACTTTAATAGGATTTGCTGGTGCTCCATGGACTGTTGCAGCCTATATGCTTGAGGGAAGTTCAAAAAATGACTTTCAGCTTGCAAAGAAAAAATGCTTTAATCAAAGGAATATGGTTAAATCGCTAATTAATTTAATTACTGAAATAACTATAAAATATTTAAAGGACCAAATTAAAGCCGGAGCAGATGTAGTTCAAATTTTTGACTCTTGGGCTGGTATTTTAAGTGATGAAGATTATAATGAATTTATTATAGAGCCAACAAAATTTATTGTTCATGAGATAAGAAAAGATCATCCAAATACGCCAATCATAGGTTTTCCAAGGAATTCTTATTTCTTATATAAGGATTATGCTCATAAAACTGGTGTTAATGGAATGTCTGTTGATTATAATCTGCCGCTTGATATTGCAAAGAATTTACAAGATATATTACCAATTCAAGGGAATCTTGATCCAATAGTGCTGCTTGCAAATGATAAAATTTTCATAAAAGAAAGAATAGAAAAAATATTATATAATCTTATCGATAAACCGTTTATTTTTAATTTAGGGCATGGAATTTTGCCAGAAACACCAATTGAAAATGTTGAGTTATTAATTAAAACTGTAAGAAATTATAAAAACTAATATGTCTAAAAAAGATAAAAAAGTTGCTGTAATATTGTTTAATTTGGGCGGTCCCAGCCATAAAACTAAGGTAAAAGATTTCCTATTTAACTTATTTTATGATAAGGCAATAATAAATTTACCAAACCCTTTTAGATGGATTATTGCAAAATTTATTTCTTCATTTAGAGCAAAAAGCTCTCAAGCAAATTATGATTTAATTGGTGGATATTCACCAATTGTTGAAAATACTGAGAATCAAGCAATTGCCTTAGAAAAAGAGCTTAACTCAAGGAAAAAAGAGGTAAAAGTTTTTACTTGCATGCGATATTCATATCCACGCATTACTGATATTTTAGAGGATATAATTAGATATTCTCCAAAAGAAATATTGCTACTTCCTCTTTATCCGCAGTTTTCCTCTACAACATCAGGCTCATCTGTTGAGGAATTTATCAAAAAAGCAGGTCCTAAAGTTAAAAATATACCGTTAAAAACAGTTTGTTGTTTCTATACAGAATCTAAATTTATAGACGCTCACGTAAATTTAATATCAAGTCAACTTGAAAAATTAAAGGATAAAGATAATATTGTTATTTTTTCAGCTCATGGACTGCCTAAAAAAATTATTGAAAGCGGTGATCCTTATCAATGGCAAGTCGAGCAAACTGTTGAGAAAATTTTAGCAAAATTATCTTTTAAGCCAAAAAAACATGTTATATCATATCAAAGTAGAGTAGGGCCAGTTGAATGGATAAAGCCTTATACTGAAGATGAGATAATAAAAGCGGCAAAGGAAAAACTTGCAATTATTTTAGTACCTATTGCCTTTGTTTCTGAACATTTAGAGACTTTAGTAGAGCTTGATATTGAGTATAAAGAAATAGCCCATAAATTTGGCGCAGAAACTTACTTAAGGGTTCCAACTCTTAGTACAAATAAATTATTTATTGAAAGCCTTGCTGATATTGCTGAAAGGTTTATTGCTAAGGATAATTGTAAAACCTTATCATGCGAATTTAATAAATTATGTATAGATAAATATTCAAAATGTATAAGTGAAGGGAATTAAATGCTTAGTCATCTATCAAATTATTATGAATATTTTAAAACAATCCATGTTATTGCTGTTATATCTTGGATGGCTGGAATGCTCTATCTTCCAAGATTATATGTATATCATGCTGATGTTAAAATAGGTTCTGAATCAGATAAATTACTGCAGCTTATGGAATATAGATTGCTAAAATTTATTATAAATCCAGCAATGGTTGTAACGTTTATTTTTGGTCTAACAAACGCTTATATTTACGGCTTTAAGGCTTTAGGAGTATGGTTTCATATTAAAATGACAGCAGTTTTATCAATTGCAGGGATTCACGGATTTCTTGCTAAATGTAGAAAAGAATTTATACGAGGAGAAAATAAGCGCTCTTCAACTTTTTACCGAATAATAAATGAAACTGTAACTGTGTTTATGATTATAGCTGTTGCCACAGTAATAATAAAACCTTTTGATTAGATTAATAAACTTGTTGCATTTAATAATTTATTACATATTTTTTAAATAATATGCCTTGCAAAAGTTGCATATACAAGTTATAACTTTATTAAGAAAACCTTAATCAAATATGCGACTGAAAGAAGAAAATTCTAATGGCTTCAATCGAAAGGAAAATATAAATTTCTCAAAAACACTCCGAGAAACTATAGAGGAGTGTGGGCAAGACAAAATAAATAAAGTTCTTCTTAAGGTTCATTTAGCTAATATTGATTTTTTAGGTTTGAATGTTTCATCAAGCGAAATTGAGAGTAAGCTTAAAGATACATACGAAATAATTTTTTCAGTTTTAAGAAAAAATTATTTATCTGAGAGTTGTTTTTTTAAAGTAGGTAATGATTTTTATATAATATTAGATGATTCTAAAGAGCTTCTTTCCAATATAACTTTTAATATTTTCAAATCCCTACAAATTAATGACGTTTATACTCAAGACTCATTTTTTGATTTTAAATTAACTAGTATAGTTTTTCCAAAATTTGGCTCAACTGAAGAAATTTTACTTAATAAATTAAGACATGCTTATCAAGATCAATTTAGCAATGGTTCTGCTTATCATATTGTTTATGATGACGAAACAAATAACGTAATTAAAAGAGTTGAAACCGATTATCAACGAGCCAATATACTTAAGAGATCTATTTCTAATAATCAAATAAGATTTGCGTTTCAGCCTATTGTCAGCTGTAAGACAGGGCATATAAATCATTATGAATGCTTGCTTAGAATGGTTGATAATAATAAATTAGTATCTGCCGGACCATTGATACCTATTGCTGAAAGACTCGGCTTTATAAGTATTATAGATGATATGGTCATAGATATGGCGATTGAGGAATTAAATAGGTCAAGCGATATTAATTTTGCTATTAATATATCAAACCTTGGGGTCACAAACCCTTACCTTCTTGATAAAATCAAAGATTGTCTTTCTGATTCACAGCTTGCTTCAAGATTGATTATAGAAATAACAGAGACTGCTGCTCAAGATGATCTAGAAAAAACAAAGCATTTCATTAAAGCAGTACATAAACTTGGTTGTAAAGTAGCTATTGATGATTTTGGCGCTGGTTATACTTCTTTTAGGCAGTTAAAGCTTTTACCAATAGATCTAATAAAGATTGACGGATGGTTCATAAGAGACGTTCTTGATAATCTTGATAATAGGTTCTTTGTTGAGACTTTAGTTAAAATGGCTGAAGAGCTTGGCACTCAAACTGTAGCTGAATTCGTAGAAAATGGCGAAATAGCCAAGTTCCTACTTGATATTGATGTTGACTACATGCAAGGTAACTATTTCTCTCCAGCCGTCGTAAACCGCTCCTGGGTGCAGAATAAGAAAAATTAGTAAAAATCTTTCAAAGCCTAAGGGTTTTGCTGCATGGATATGTTTTTACTCACTTTGTTACCATGTAGCATAGGCTGGGGTGTCCGTAAAACTTTCTAAGCCCCTGTATTTGTTGTGTTTTTGTATCCCGCGGTCAAGCCTTAGCTCATGACAGTACAGGCCGTCTTTTTAACCATGCTATAATATCGTACTTAGAGGAGGATTAGTAAGGTAAGAAGTAAGCATATCAAATTACTAAATCATTTACCCGTCCGCTTAATAAGCTTCTATATCTCCTAATAATGTAGGTTGAGTATCAGTTACTTTAAAATTATTGAAATCAATAATATCAGTATAGAAAGCATTATCCTCTGCTCCATGATCGACAGAAATTACAATCGAATCACTAAAGGTTTCTTTGAGCTTATCACATACTATCTTAGTAGTTGTTTTATCAAGATTTGCTAACGTCTCATCCATCAAAAATACTACAGGTTTATTAATGTACTTTTTATATAATATGGCATTAATCAATATGGTTATTTTTCTTTGGCCGGTGCTTAATGGTGCTTTCACTTCGTCCCCATTTTTTCCGAGGCCCTTTCTTGTAGCCAATAAATTAGCTTCTGTGAAATTTTCCTTATTACTCGGACAAAATAAATGATATAAATCTTTTACCTCTGGTAAGAGTCTAAGTTTCTCATTTTCGTTTAATAAAGGTTGCACCCTATATGTGGCGGAAAGGTATAAAGAAGCCCCAGTAAGTTCAAAAATTTCCGTATCACATAAAATTAAAGGTAACTCCTTCCCCTCAAAGGTTGGGTAATAAATAGTACCTTTACTAGAAAAATTGTAATTCAAACATTTGGCTAAGTCAGCTAGGAAAGTAGTTTTACCAGTTCCTATTGTTCCCGTGATAGCATATCTCTTCCCAGCGACAAATGTCAGTTCTGGGATGTTAATTAAGACCTCTTGGCTTGGCGACTTGAGTAAAATATAATTTTCTATTTTGAGAGCATTGCTGTCGCTTAATTTTCGCTCAGCATCCCAATTAGTCGGGTTTCTTAATGTTTCTAACATTGGTTTATAGTAGTCTATAATACTTTCATAATGCTGGAGATCTATCAATAGCACAGGTGGAAATAGATAGTTATTTAGCTTAAAAATAGCTGAATCAACATCAGTTATTCGATCAATAGGGATATTGTAAGCTAATATTTGTAAAATAAAAGCTAGATCATAAGTTGCTTGACTTAATGAGCAATGAATATAACAAGATAAATCATTCTTTAGTTTAGAAATTACCTCACTTTGACTTTGCTCTGCGTCATCGGATATCTTTTCTAAAAGATAATTTCTAATTCCGCGTTTATTCATTTCTTCAAAGTCTCTAAAAGCAACTGATAAATAGTAAGTTTTTAAATTTATTCCATTGTTATTAAATGAATCTTCTGCAAGTCGGGAATTTTCTTGTGATTGATTATTATCTTTATACCTAAGTTTAACGAAAGTATCTTTTATATTTTGAAAATTTAAACGATTGAACAGTGCTTTTACACCGCAATCTAATAAATAAAAACCTGCGTAATTATCCATCAAATTTTTATTTCTAGTAACTAAATAATAATTGTTAAATGTTGCATTGGGATAAAGAAGTTTAGTACTATAATTTATTAACGTATCATAAGCACCTTCGTTAATTTTTCCTATTGCATCGGCAATGTGTTTATTAGACATTTTCATTACGGTTTGAATATTCTTTTCTTCCAGTATTAAATCCCTTAACTCTTTTGCGATTATTTTGTTAGTGATGCTTTTTAGTTTATTACTTAAAGCATTCGAAAAACTTTTCTTGAAAGCTATTATAAATTGTACAGAAATCGATTCGATAACACATTTCATACTTTTTTCTTCTTTGATCCTTGCGATCAAGATGATTTTATCTTTAGTAATATTAGGAAAAAATCTAGCAGTAAAATACATTTCACTTACTTTTATCCCTTGTTCAAGGAAGGTAAATAAAATAAACTTATTAGTTAAAATAGTTTTTATATTTTTTGCTCCATATAGTAGCCCATTTACATAGCTTTTATCAAATTCCTTATTTAGATTTTCAAATGTTTTATTTTTATCGAAAAAACTAGCTGAGAGAGAAATGGATTTTAATACTGGTTTAATTTTTAAATCATCGGCAAAGAGATCTCTTCCAGAATATATCATACTAATAGATATTGCAGAGAAGAGTGTATAAAGCCACGGTTTGTATTTTGCAGGTATTACTTCAGACGAATGTAAATTTTTAATAGCTTTAAAAGCTACCGTTCCCCAGAAAGCAGTTAGGCTTATGTAATTCTTACTAAATCCGTATTTAGCGATTAACCCTTTATCTATTGTAGTAGTAACAGCTAAGCCTAAAGTAGGTTGCCAACCTAAAACATTATAGGACATATGTAGGTTCAACATCTGCCCAAATGAAGGTTTAATCGATTTAAGGTTAGGTATTTTTGTCTTAAATTTATCGTAGGAGAAAGTGATATTCGTAATCATTCTAAGGACCAGTATCGTGAAGGTTGATATAATGGGTATACTAGTAAACGAATTAAGTTATGTTGAGTTTTTTAGGATACTGCATAGAGATTACAAATGAAATCACCCAATAATGTGGTTAATATATTACAAAGGTATAAGTTGTTTTTTTCTGCTTATAGTCATAACGAGGAGCGATAGCGACATGGTGATCTCTTTTGAGATTACCACTCTCGTCTAAAACCTCGCTCGTAATGACGTGTTTATGCGGGTTTCCAAGTATTCCGCTACTTGTCCATTTAAGACTTAAGCCTTGTACCCTCCCCTGTTTTTTGTTTCTACTTAAATAATTCCTAGAATATAATGGCCTAAAAAAATGCTAGCATTAAATGTTCTTTATGAATTTGCTTGACTTATTAATTAGGTTTTGCGTAAGGAAATTTAATTTAAATAACTTTTAGTTTAGAAAGGAGCCTTAGTCGTTATAAATCAAAGAGATCAAAATACTTGCGGCTAGGCATGAGAATTGGTATAAAGGTTTGGTTAAAATAATTTTAAGATAAAGGCACGCCTATGGCAGATTTAAACGCTCTAAATGAAGAGATGAAGCGGAAAATAGAGTCCGTTGATACAATGGCAAATCTAGAACAAGTAAAAATAGAGATTTTTGGTAAATCAGGTAGACTTCAGGCTGAAATGGCAAAAATTGTAACCTTGCCGGTTGAAGAGAAAAAAGAATTTGGCCGGGAAGTAAATATAGTAAAGCAAAACTTGCAAGAGATATTTGATAAGAAAAGAGAAGAATTAAGCCGCCAGGAGCTTGATATAAAACTGCAATCAGAGTGGCAAGATTTAAGCTTGCCAGGCAGAAGCGAAAAAAGTGGCAAAATTCATCCGCTTACACAAGCTCTTAATGAAATGACAGAAATATTTGCAAATCTTGGCTTTAATATAGAAGAGGGGCCCAGTATTGAAGATGATGGGTATAATTTCACTGCGCTTAATATTGATGAAAACCACCCTGCACGTCAAATGCATGATACTTTTTATATGAAAGGTGCTGAGGGTAAAAATTTACTCAGAACCCATACTTCACCAGTGCAAATTAGAACAATGCAAAAAGGTAAGCCTCCATTTAGATTTGTTGTGCCTGGTAGAGTTTATCGTTGTGATTGGGATGCAACCCATACTCCAATGTTCCACCAAATTGAAGGTGTTGTAGTTGATAAAGATATTCATATGGGGCATTTAAAACATTTTATAAATGAATTTATGAAAGCATTTTTTGAGAAAGATAAACTAGATGCTCGCTTCCGAGCTAACTTCTTCCCATTTACCGAGCCTTCAGCTGAGGTTGACATACGATGCACAAGAAAAGCAAACGAATTAATTTTAGGTGAGGGTGATGGCTGGCTTGAAGTTATGGGCTGCGGCATGATTCATCCAAAAGTTTTAGAAAATGCTGGAATAGACCCAAGTGAATATCAAGGCTTTGCTTTTGGTTTAGGACTTGAGAGATTTGCTATGCTTAAATATGGGATTGGTGATCTTCGAGAATTTTTCAATGGTGATCAACGTTGGCTGAATCATTATGGTTTTTCAAGCTTTGACGCGCCAAGCATAATAGGAGGGCTTACAAGATGAAATTCACATTATCATGGCTAAAGTCATTTCTAGATACTAATGCATCTATTCAAGAAATATGTGAAAAACTTACGATTCTTGGCTTAGAGGTAGAAGAAGTTATAGACAAAACTAAAGAGCTTGGCAGCTTTAAAGTTGCTGAAATTATAGAAGCTACTCAACATCCTAATGCAGATAAACTTCGTGTTTGCAAGGTAAATAATGGCTCTCAAATCCTACAAATTGTCTGTGGTGCTTCAAATGCAAGGGCTGGGATTAAAGTAGTGCTTGCAGAAGTTGGCGCTCTTATACCAAACGGCCAGTTCAAGATTCGTGCCTCAGAAATTAGAGGGGTTAAAAGCGAGGGAATGCTTTGTTCTGCTGAAGAATTATCAATTGGTGGTGATTCTGATGGAATTATAGAGCTTCCTCTTGAGGCTAATCCAGGTGAGAGTTTCTTAAAGTATTTTGGTTTAGATGATCCAGTAATCGATATATTTGTAACGCCAAATAGAGGGGACTGTCTTGGAGTTTATGGTATAGCGCGTGATCTTGCAGCAAGCGGGATAGGAGCTTTAAAACCTCTACAATATAACAAAGTAGAAGCAAAATTTAACTCTAATTTCAAAGCTTTGATAGAAAATAAGAAGCTCTCGAAGGGGTTTGTATTAAGAGAGTTTAAAAATGTAAAAAATTGTAAAAGCCCTATTTGGCTTCAGAACTTACTTAAAAATATAGGAGTAAACCCAATTTCTGCGCTTGTAGATATTACAAATTACATATCTTATAGTTTTGCAAGGCCGCTGCATGCTTATGACAAAGCAAAAATTGGTGGAAGCTTAATGGTAAGAGAAGCTCGTGCAGGCGAAAAACTTGCAGCTCTAAATGGCAAAAAATACGAGCTTACTTCTAGTGATATTGTTATAGCTGATGAAAATAATATTCATGCGCTTGGCGGTATCATTGGTGGAGAGGATGGTTCTTGTTCACTGGAGACGACTAATATTATATTAGAATCAGCTATATTTGATAAAGTGGCAATTGCAAAAACTGGTAGAAGATTACAAATTCATACAGATTCTCGTTTCCGCTTCGAAAGGCATGTTGATCCAAATTCAATTATTTTAGGAATTGATATTGCAACGCAAATGATTTTAGAAATTTGTGGGGGGGAGGTATCTGATTATATTATTGCTGGTGAAACAGATTTCAAGAATAATAAGATTGATTTTGAAGTTGCTCTTATAAAGAAGAGAACCGGAATAGATATTTCAACTGATGAATCTATCGTTATACTAGAAAAATTAGGCTTTAAGCTACTCTCTAATGACTTAATTTCTTGTACATTAGAAATTCCTTCATGGCGGTCTGATATTACTATACCCGAAGATTTAGTTGAAGAGGTAGCAAGAATCTATGGTTATGATAAACTCCCTCAATCACCCTTGCCGGGTCACCATTTAATTAAAACCCGCTTATTAAGCCAAAAGCAAAGGCGTATGAGGGACGCTCGAAAAGTTCTCACAGCTAAAGGTTTAGATGAATTAGTTACTTGGTCATTTATGGCAAGTAATAAAGCGTCAGCGTTAAGGCCTTTAAAAGATGAGCTCTTTATTGCAAATCCTATTGCAAACAACCTTGATTATATGCGTCCAAGTATATTGCCAAATTTACTTGATGTAATAGCGAAAAATAAAGCTAGGTCTTTCAATGATTTAGCATTTTTTGAGGTTGGGCCAATATTCTTAAGTCCAAAGGCTGAAGATGAGAAGCAAGTCATATCTGCTGTAAGGGTAGGTAATTATATAGATAAAACTATTTATAACTCAGCTCGAGACGTAGATATATATGATATTAAAGCCGATCTTGAACTATTATTAGAAGAGTTTGGCTTCAGTATGAATAAATTACAACTCAATTCTGATAAGCCTGCATATTTTCACCCAAATAGGGCAGCAACCTTAAAGCTTGGTAATAAAATAATTGCCCATTTTGGCGAACTTCACCCAGAATTTACGGCAAATTATGATATCAAAAATAGGGTAGTTGGGTTTGAGTTATTTTTAGAAGAGTTACCTGAAGCAAGGTCTAAGGCCGGTAAGAAAGAACAATATATAGTCTCCGACTTTCAACCTGTTGAACGTGACTTTGCTTTTCTAGTAGAAGAAAAAACAAATATTGGTGAAATTACCAGCTTTATTAGATCTCTTGAAAAAGAGCTTATAAAAGAGGTCAGAATATTTGATATATATAAAGGTAGCAATATTGAAAAAGGCAAAAAATCTGTAGCACTGAATATATTGCTTCAAGCAAAAGATAAAACCTTAAATGATATCGAACTACAAAATATAAGTGAAAAAATCATTAATGAAGTTGAAAGACAATTTGATGCAAAAATTAGAGATAGCTAAATAAAAGCATAATTACTAATTTTTACTTAAAACTTAACTTTATATTTACAAAGTGTATTTTTCTTGAAGCATAACTCAAGTAGAAATATAATCTTTTTCTAAAAAGATTTAAGCGATCATTGTAAATTGTTGTATTTATGCAACCAACATAAAAGATTTATAGTTTTTTACTATTTAAAAATTAGTTTACTATTGTATTACTAATGTTAAATATATTATAGTGATTGTGTAATTACCAGGAATAATGGTATTGCAAGTTAATTGCTAGTTTTTTAACTGCAATAATTAAAACAATATTACTAGGAGAAATTGTTTATGAAAAAACTACTATTAGTTGCGGCTTCTACTGCACTTTTATCTTCAACCGCTTTTGCTCAAGAAGACGCATTCTACGTAAGAGCTGATGTTGGTGTTTCACACTTTATATCAGAAAAAGATAAGGCAACAAAATTAAAATTAAAAACAGATCATTCACCGTTAATGTCTTTAGCTGTTGGTTATGGCGTTATGGATACAGTAAGAGCTGAGCTTGAATTAGGTCATCACTTTAATCCTCAATTATCAAAAACCGGAACAGCGATTGATAATGATG
>JAJFBM010000042.1 GCA_020697135.1 Rickettsiaceae bacterium | reverse complement strand
AAGTAACGAATTATTAATTTATTTGTTAAAGAAAGGTGCTGATTCTACTAAGATAGATGCATATAAAAAGGATATTTTTCCAATAATACATCAACATAAATATTTAGCAGATTTATTATCAAATGCTGATAAAGCCCATTGGTTAAAGCATACTATTTTGAAAGGCATGTGTGGTGTTTTAAATATTTTTTTAAAATGGGATTTTGATGTTAATGTGATTGATGAAAATGCTGACAATTTGCTTACCATTACGATGGATAATTTTAATAAATATGTTAAAGATTATAACACTTATGGAAGATATGAAGAAATAGTTAAAAGTTTGCTAAATAAAAATATAGATATTAACTATGCTAATAATAATGGGGATATAGCCTTAAATATAGCAGTAAGAAATGAATGTCCAAGGAAAATAATACTTTCACTACTCGAAAAACAACCAAATACGAATATTATAAATAAAGATGGCTCTACCGCATTAAAAGAAGCAATCAAATTATTAAATTTTGAGAATATAATTGATTTAATTAAATATGGTGCAGAATTTAACGAGTCGTTAAAAAAAGACTTAATTAATAAAACAAGTGAAAAGTTAGTGGAAAGTTTATTAGATGCAGCAAAAGACCCTGGCTTCGACATATATAATGACTTTGCTAATTTCCTTGTAAATAAAAATGACATTGAATCGTTTAAAATTCTTTTGCAAGTTAATAAACAAAAACTTTTCCATAATGCTATAAATACGAATTTTGATTATTATGAAGATTATTATCTCGCAAAGTCTTTAGTAAGCTCAGTTAAAGATAATAAATCAGAGTTTGCAAAGCTTCTTTTACCATATTTAGCTTTAGCCCTTAATGTACAATCGAAAGAAATTATTTTTAATAAACGTATAGGTTCTGTATTTTCAAAAAAAAGTATGAAATTATGTGAGAAATTATTTGAGAATAATAAAAATTCATTAGTCGAATTAATCTTAGAATATATACCAGAAAAGATATTTAAAGAACTTGCTCAAACCTTCATTAATTATGCATTTAAAAATAATAACCTAGAGTTATTTAAAGCCTACTGCAAAAAAATTCAAGCATATAATTTTGAGATTTCCAAAGATCAAATTTGTAATATACTAAGCAGTATTTTACAGCATTTACAAGATGGTATCATTTTTAACAAAGAGCCCTATTACACAGATACTGAAATAGAAAAGTTAAAAATTTGCTTAATAAGTAATATATTCACTTTGGAAGATTTAGAAACAAAAGTGGGTTTTTACAGTTATTCCCCTACACTTAATCATTTAAACCATGCGTTCATTGATTATATCCATATATTCAAAGTCCTCTCCGATAAAGCTTCATTAGTAACTGATAGCGCTGAAAAAGAACTAAGTCATATACAGGGTAATTTCTTCTCTAAGGTTTCTAATTTTATAAATATATACAAAGCTTGCCGCGAGGTTTTAGAGGATAAAGGAGATAAAGAGAATTTAGTTAAGCTTATAAACTCAGAACAAGATCTAGATTTTATTGCAGCTATAACTAAAAAGTTTTTTGAAAATAACTTTTTTAAATATTCACCAAAGGATATTGAGAGTTATATAAATAAATTAAGAATAAGTGACAATCATAAAAATGAGAACCAATTCAAACTATTGCAAAAAGATAAAGAAATAAATGAATTTAACGCCATGCTTATACAAATCAAAAAAGATTTATATAAGCAGATAGAAGTAACTAAAGGATGTTTATATTCATTAGAGAATCTGATTATAGATAATATTTGTCCAGAGTTTTCTGAAATAATTACTTACAACACCCTTATGAAGAACCAACAAAAATTAGAATTTCTTGATGAGGTCCCTAATTGGCCTGAGCCCCGAAAACCATTATTTAACAATAGCGGAAATATACTAGATCTTGTAGTTCACAAGCAAAATTCTGCTGATAAATATGACTTCAAAGGAGAAATATTAGGTCAAGGAGATATTTTAAGAAAGTTTTTAGAAAAATTAAAACCTAATATTGGTGATAATGAAGAGGGGGTTTTAAGAATATTACTACCTGATGTATGGGATAATTTTACCAAGCTTTATATCGAAATTAAAGAAGATCTTCCGATAGGTATAATTAGAAAAGTAAATTGTTTTGTAAGAAGTTGCATTTTGGAAGGATATGAAATCGATATGGAAAATCCAGTAGACTATACAACGATGGATGTAAGCGAGAATTATTTAAACCCTATGGAAATAGAGGATACGCATGGGGTAATGGGTTAATGACTCTGTAGGGAGCTTTATATAGTTATCAAGGTTCTCTAGAAGAAATAATTATTTGGGTTATGAGATTTATAGTTAAGTCTATGAGTCTCACATATCACTCAAACTTATAAGCAAATTCCAAATACTTATTTGCTCCTCTTATATAATATTCCTCATCAATTTTAACTCCACCTTGCGCTTCATAAAATTTTATGGCTTTTACATTATCTGCAAGTGCCCAAAGGATGATGGTACAAAACCCTTCTCTCTTTAGGCGTTGGATCATTTCTTGAAAAAGTGCCTTACCAATGCCTCTTGCTTGATATTCCTGAACAATATAAAGTGTTTTTATTTCGCCAATTTTACCTTTAAGTTTTTTTAGCCCATTTTGAGTAAATTTTTCTATTCTTGCCTCATTTCCGTCGCTAAAGCCTATAATAGTACCATTATATGTAACAACTAAATGTATGCCTAGTCCATCGCTTAACCCTTTTTTTCGACGGTTAATATTATCTTCTAAATTTAGATTATCTAAAAAATTTTGCTCTAAGATTCCCCTATATGCAATTTGCCATGATCTAACATGGATAGAAGCAATGGCTTCCGCATCTTCTAATATTGCTTCTCTGATTTCAAAGTTATTTGGTAAGTCGTAAGTCATTTTGTCTTATGTAATATAAATAAGTACATAATATATTATACATATTCACTTGTACAAAATGCTTTTTTAACTATAGATCCATTTATGTGTCGAGCTAAATTTTTTCTAGAATTAGTATTATTAATCATAATAACTGGTTCAATTGTTAATGTGTAAACAACCTTAAAATATTATTAACTATAATTAGTAATCGTTTATTATTAGTTGATTTTTTTACAAAAGTTATATATATTACCTTATATTAAGAATAAATTTAAGGTGTTTTATGATTACAAGCGATGAAGAGTTAATTAATTCAATAAAGGCAAACAATATTCAGGCAGTTATAGCATGGGTAGAAAATGGAGGAGACCCTTTCAAAGCGATAAAAATTAAAAAAATGATCGTACAAAATGAAGATTTAGCGGTGTATGATGGAAATAAAATTAATGATGTTGATCGTGAAGAGACTATGACAGTCCTTGATTACATTAACAATTTAAATGCTGAACAGCTATTAATAGAAGTAGTTAGGAGAGCTAAACCTAATTCAACATTAGTATGGGCAGCTATTAAAGATAAAAGTAATTTATTTAAACTTTGTTTACATTTAGGCGCTGATATAAATAAAGCCGTTATTTATTTAGCCAAGTTTAATAAAGAGAATGCTTTTAAACAATTGCTTAATTTAGGTATAGATAAACAGTTAATTTTAAATGAAGCTTTAAAGCAAAATTTATTCAATCTTATAAAATGTTTGGTATCTAATATAGAAGACATGCAAAATGTTTTAGTTTACTGGTTTAACAATAATGATAACAATAAAATAAAAATTATAAGTGAAATAAAACCAATTTTATTTTGTGAAGCCTTATATAAATTACTATTAGATGGAATAATAACTAAACAAGATGATATTGATAAGATTTTTAAACTATTGCCAAATAATGTATTTATCAAAAATTTCTTTAGTAACAAAACTTGTGCTAATGATCTGTTAAATAATGCCGCTCAAAGCAAAAACATTTCTCTTTTTAAATATTTTATAGAGTCTAATTTTTTCGATGTACATACACTAATTGCAGCAGCATTAAAAGCAAAGCATAAAGAAATTTATAAGCTTTTCATATCTAGTTCTTATGAAAAAGATTTATTATCTGAACTTATCAAAGAAAAAGATATGTGTGATGATTTAAAATATTTAATGGAGAAGGGATGTAATGTTAATTTCATATTTTCTCAAATAAATTATTTTGAAAAAAGAACCAAAGAATTTAATAATCTTTTAAAGTTTGCAAAAGAGAAGAATCTCATAGATAAGATTAATTTTAGTAATTTCCTTTTTGATGCGGTATATTATTCCATGAAATCGGTTATAAATAAATGCAAAAACGCAGGCGTAGATTTAAATAAAATTTTAAATGATAAAGGGGATAATCTTCTAAAATATGCCTTGAATGGTATTAAAAATCCTACGCTGACTGCTAAAATAAAAATTATAAAAAATTTGATTAATAATGATGTAAGGTTTGATACAGTTAATATTTCAAATGAATCTGTAATGAGTTTTTTAATTGATGGTATGCAGAAAGAATACATAAAGTTGTTATTAAACAATCAAATTAATCTCAACCTTTATAACGTCAAGGAGTCAGAACCATTAAAACCAATAAACTATATTATTAGGAATATTGAAATAAAGCCTGAACTATTTAAGTTAATAGATTTATTTATAAAACATGGTGCAAATATCAACGATTTTGATGAACATAAAATGACACCTTTGATGTATGCGCTCGAAGTCAAAGATCAAACATTAGGATTAAATGTTGTTAATAAATTACTTGAAAAAGGACTTAAGGTAGAAAATACGAACGAGTTGAAGGCGGCATTGTTAAAAGCGATTGATACAGGATATGATAATGTTGCTATTTACTTGCTTGATAAAGGTATAGACCCTAATAGTCATGATGAAAAAGGTTGCGCGTTAAAAAGAGCAGAAGGAGGGGCACTAGGTCTAATAAATAAATTAATTGAAAAAGGTGCCGATTTTGTTAAAGCCTTTGGTAATGAGAAAGGATTACTGGATATAAACTATATTATTAGGAATGTTGAAAAAAAGCCTGAACTATTCAAGTTAATGGATTTATTTATAATGCATGGTGCAAATATCAACGATTTTGATGAACATAAAATGACGCCTTTGATGTATGCGCTAGAAATCAAAGATCAAACATTAGGAATAAATGTTGTTAATAAATTATTTGCAAATGGACTTAAGATAGAAAATACGGATGAGATAAAAGCAGCATTCTTTAAAGCGATTGATACAGGATTTAGTGTTGTTGCGTTTTATTTGCTTGATAAAGGAATAGACCCTAATAGTCATGATGGAAATAGTTATGCATTAAAAAGAGCAGAAGAAAGGTCACTAAATCTAATAAATAAATTAATTGAAAAAGGTGCCGATTTTGTTAAAGCTTTCGGTAATGAGAAAGGATTACTAGATATAAACTATATTATTAAGAATGTTGAAAAAAAGCCTGTACTACTTAGATTAATGGATTTATTTATAAAACATGGTGCAAATATCAACGATTTTGATGAACATAAAATGACACCTTTGATGTATACGCTTGAAATCAAAGATGGGCGATTAGTCAGGGGCCTTATCAATATATTATGTGCAAATGGACTTAAGATAGAAAATACGGATGAGATAAAAGCGGCATTTTTAAAAGCGATTGATACAGGATATCATAATATTGCTTGTTTTTTGCTTGATAGAGGAATAGACCCTAATAGTTATGATGAAAAAGGTTATGCATTAAATAGAATAAAAGGGGGGGCAACATATCTCACAAATAAATTAATTGAAAAAGGTGCAGATCCTGTTAAAGCTTTTGGTGATGAGAAAGGATTATTCTTTTTTATTGAAAATAGTAACCTCTTTTCACATGTAACGGGAATAGTTGACAAACTAATTGAAAGCAATGTTAATTTTAACATTGAAAAAAAATGTAATATAGAAGGAAAAGAAACTATTGTTACCCCTCTTGCTCTTGTTATGAGTAAAGGAAACTTCGGACTGTTTAAAAAAATATTTTTATTGGGTAGAATAGATGCAAATCAACTAAAGCATTACTCTAACTCTCTTAATTTATTAGACAATTTTAAGGAATTAAAGGAATTTGCAGATATTGTAAATGGGTTCATAAGAATTAACCCATTAAATCAAATTGAAATTGAAAAATTTTATTCAGTTCTAATTAAAAACTGGGGCTTTTGTTTTAAATCCTTTCTTGCTAGATCTATTCAGAAAGGAATAATTATTAATGACCGAGGTGATGAATTAAGTAAATTAATAATAAAATTTATAAATAGTTTCGGCACATTAGCAAATTTTAGCATAGAAAAATATAAAGAACATATTCTTAATAGTTTAAATAAACTTAAGATGTATATTTTTAAGTCTAACGTTGAAATTCAAGATCATTATAAGAATGTTATAGATGCAGTCGAGAAACAGCTTACAAGCAATATAGACCAAATAGAAAAAGAAACAAAAGATCTAGAGTTACATTTAGTCTCGCTTTTTGATCCAGAATTTTTAGAAATTATCAAAGATAACAGCAAAGGGCCTAATGAACCAAGTTGGTCTATAACCACACATCCAACAAATAGTATTTTAGGATTAATTGGTAAACGTGAATATAATTCTGATAAATCAGAGCATAATGGAGGAGAGGTTCTTGGGGAAGGTAGGATTCTAAGAAAATTTTTAGATAAAATTCTCGCTCAAGACGTAGATATTAATATTAGACTGGCTTTTGCTGATATTACATCGCTTGATGATTTAAAGAATAATTATATAGATAAAATTAAATCACTCTTTCCTGATGGTTATTTTGTTGCCTTTGTTAAATTTTATTTAGAAATTCAGAGATTTTTAAAGGATCCACTTCATGGGTTCCTCCAAGATTTATATGCTGAAAACCAAGAACATAAAAAAATCATTGAAGAGAAGGATGCTAAAATTAAAGAGCTAGAGGAGCAATTAAAAAAATATGCAGATTTTGCTTCCAGCAATAAGCGTAAGGAACCTGATGTAATTGATGAGGAAGAAGTCCAGAACAAAAAGCTCAAACAAGATGATTCTTCAAATGATTTAGCTGATAATGAGGCGCCTTTGGCAGAAGAGATCAATGAAAATAGTGTTTCTGAAGTTGCACCCAATAATATGCAAACAGACTCCCTGGAGGCAAGTACTCTTTATTCGGTTAATATTTCTGGGGCATTTGCGGAGATGAATCCGAATTAAAATAATTATCGATAATTTATGAGATAAAGGGCGCTAATTAGTTAGAAGCCTTTTATCTTATAGATTACAAAATTTTTTCGAGAATTTAGTTTATTTACCTTTTAGTGCAGCAAATTTTAAATGCGTTTGAGTCAAACTTCCATCATGGAGCTTATCTATGGTCATATTAGTGCTAAAAACCACTTCAGCTTGTGGAATGGTATCGGTAACCGAGAATGAAAAAGCATTAAATATATTGTTAAGCATATCGATTTTAGCTTGAATTGTTTCTTTTAGTGATGACCATTCATCGTAGTTTCTTAAATTAAGTTCTGAACTCTCTTTGCGTCTTTTTATTTGTTCAATGATTTTATTGCAGTGAGTCATTAAAACTAACATATCTTTATGAAAAATACCTTTATTAAATATACTATCTCCCCATATCTGCTTTAAAGTAGATGGGTAATATTTTTCTAATGATTCAATCATTTTATCTAAATCATGCCAGATTTCTTTAGCAATTCTAAAGTCTGTTAAATTAGTTCTTTTAAAATCTTTTATTAACTGATTAATATCTTTTGTCATAGTAATACATATATACTATTTAGTAACTTAATATATATTAATGCCTAAAGGTAAATAATTAGTTAACAGCAATAAAATAAATGGTTAATTTAATTAGAGCTAATTCAAAAATAATCTTCACGGAATTTGCGTTTGCCCATCCATTATCTCAGCTAAATACTTTTCAGGGTTGTTAATAAAGTCTCTAACTACACGATAATGTTCTACTTGCTTAATGTTTGTCTTTTTAATATCTCCATCGATAAAATTATATATATCAGCATCAGGATAACTCATAATTATAGGGGAGTGCGTTATTATTATAAATTGTGAATTAGTATGTTTTTTCATCTGATGTAATAATTTTAAGAATTTTATTTGTCTTATAGGAGATAGGGCTGCCTCTGGTTCATCAAATAAAAATATTCCCTGCTTCTGCAAACGATATTCAAACATATTTAAAAATGCCTCACCATGGCTTTTATAATGCAAGTCTTTTTCATAAGCGCCTCCGTCAGGAACCTCGTTAGCGTAATTGATATAATTATAAAAACTCTCAGCTCTAACAAAAAAACCACTGCTCATTTTAGGTAGCCAGCTAAAGCGCATTTTTTGGTTTAAAGCTTCAATAGCACTAAAATTTTCAATTTGCGAAGATTGATAAAAATGGTCTTTACTACCTCCACCTATATTAAAACCACAATTCCAAGCAATAGATTCCATAATAGTTGATTTACCACTACCATTTTCTCCAACGAAAAATGTAACCGGAGCTTTAAACTCAAGTATGAATTTGTCTCTATTAAATATCGGAACGTTGAATGGATACTCTGAAGGAAGATCTTTACAATCCATTGAAATGGCTTTTAAAAAAGGCGGTGGAAGTTTTGTTTTCATAAGTTTGTTAATTTAAAGTTTTTTTTAAAAATTCAATACTAAAAAAGTTAATAATAATTGACAAATTCGTAAATTAATATATTATATGACTAATAATAAAATGTAAGTATAAATTATGACTATAAATAATACAGATAATAATAACAACAATAATGCTAATGATCTGAATATACACAGAACTCAAAGCACTCAACCAAATCAAATAAAATATACTGCTCAAGACTCAGAAAAGCAAAAATTACTTGATATTATAACCTCAGGAAGTGAAAAAGATATATATGATTTGATAGATCAAAATTTAGAGAAATTAGAAGAAAGATTTATCGTAGATATTAATAAATCTGGAAGCAGTTTTACAGATGAATTCAATATAATACATATACTTGCTTTTGAAGGCAAGGATAGAGGCTTAACTTATGCGTTTAGCAAAAATGCGAATTTAGATTTGAAATTAATTACTAAATTAGGAAATACAGCATTAACCTTAGCTGCATATAAAGGATGTAATGCTGTAGTTGAGTTATTGCTACAGAAGGGGGCTGAGGTAAATCATGTGAACTCTAATGGAGATACAGCTTTAACCATAGCTGCATTTAATGGACATTATGCTGTAGTTGAGTTATTGCTACAGAAGGGGCTGCATTTAATGGACATCATGCTGTAGTTGAGTTATTGCTACAGAAGGGTGGTGATGTAAATTATGTAAATTTTAAAACGGGATTAACAGCATTAACCCTAGCTGCATTTAATGGGCATCATGCTGTAGTTGAGTTATTGCTACAAAAGGGGGCTGAGGTAAATTATGTGAAGTCTAATGGATCAACAGCATTAACCTTAACTGCAGGTAAGGGATATCATGCAGTAGTTGAGTTATTGTTGCAGAAGGGGGCTGAGATAAATCATGTGAACTCTAATGGAGATACAGCATTAACCTTAGCTGCATTTAATGGACATCATGCTGTAGTTGAGTTATTGCTACAGAAGGGTGGTGATGTAAATT
>JAJFBM010000053.1 GCA_020697135.1 Rickettsiaceae bacterium | reverse complement strand
CAGCAAATGATGATATCGGTTCCCTTGTACTTTCAAAGGATGAGGCTACACACGACCTAACAGGCGATTCATTTATGTAAAGTTTGTAGAAAGTTAATGATTTAGAAGGACAAATCTATTCACTAACTTTCCATAAGATATATTTTATAGCTATAATAAAGGTTTTGAGTATTAATTATGTAAATTATGTTTTATCATTAGGCATATACTCATTTATCATTTTTCTTTTTATTATCAGGCTAAAAACCGCCTAGCTGTGCATCCCGGAGAGTTTTATTATATATCTATAAAAGCTCATGATTCTAAGCTCTTATAAATTTATATAAGAAAGCAAATGCTCTTCCCAAAAAATAACCTGTAAATATTCCACTTAGAAAATTCTCTATAATAAAATATTTTGTAGCTAAATCTGGAGCAACTACCGATAAATAACCAAATATATATTTCACTGAGAAGAAGCTAAGTAAAATCATAATTGTATAATAGCTTCCAGGTAATATAATAGCGCTTATATCCTTGACAATTTTAAAGCTTAGGTTTTTATTCAAGAAAAAGCCTATAATAACACCGAGCAAAAGAGATAATATATAAGTTGAAATAATTAATATTCCACTATGTAAAAATAACTTATATTTCATACCAATCAATACAAGCGGGATAATAAACAATTTTGGTAGCGAAACTACATGTTCTTTTATCGATTTAATCCCTACAAATAAAAGGTAAGCGAGTATGCCCCATACCCATAATGGTGTACCGCTTAATATTATTGCTAAAGAGGTAATTGTACTAATCATTTTATTCCTATTTTTTTAACATCTTATCAGCTTCTTCGTCAGATAGCCATCTTCGTTCCTTCTCAAGTATTTTATATTGAAATTTTGCACGGGTCATATCCAAGGGTTTTCTCGGTATATTATATACAGCATTATATTCAATACCAACAAACTCTATTCCCTTATCTTGGGTAAATTTCTCTACTGATTCTAAATTCTTATATTTATCATCAATAAAAATAATTTTTTTAGGTTTATAATTTATATATGCTAGAAACGACTCTAGGACTAATTCTTTAGATAAATTACTTGTAGAAACCATACCGTTTAAATAAGTTGCAGGGCGTCCAGGAACCTTCTCAGGCAATGATTTAAAAATAGTAGATTTAGCTCTTGGGAAGCCGCGAGAGAAATCTATTCCAAGATCTTTTAATATCTTTACACGCCACTCTTCTATATTTTCGATATAACCAAACTTACCCGTCCAGGCGTTAGTTAAAGTAATTACTTTTATATTGCGCTCCAATAATTGATTTATCAGTGGCGCAAATCGAGGCTCAACAAGCTCTATCCTACCTTGTTGCCATATTATACTAAAGAGGTTTTCTGCTTCCTCTGGCGAATGTCTTGATTTTATTCCTATGCATTCCTTAATTATAAAATCTTTATAATGCGGGTGCCTCGCTTGATCTTTTTCTATTAAAAGCACTTCATCTATATCAAAATTTACAAGAGTATTTTTACCCGCTTTTAGCATTTCCTCTTGGATTAAAGGAAATGAATCAGTACGCATTATATACGCTTGGCATTCAGCTTGAAATCCTAGTAATATTATTAACAGGAGAAATTTTTAATCATGATTTTTGCCCTTTAACATATCCCTTAAATCTATAAAATATATATTTATAGCGCGTTTAATCTAGAATAATTTTACTACTTAAAATTTATACAAATAAAAAATCTATGCCTGATTTTCGGTCGCATAAGATTGAAAAATAATTATAATAATATTTGAATTTACAAATAATAAAACTTAAATGCAAACTATATCGGATCAAATTAAGAAAGAGTATTATAAAGCATTATTAGATAAAAACTCTAATTATGAAAATATTTTTTTTGTTGGAGTCAAGACAACAGGCGTATTTTGCAGACCATCATGTCCAGCAAGAAAGCCGAAATATGAGAATTGTGAGTTTTTTCAGACGGCTCAACAAGCTTTAATAGCTTCTTTCAGACCATGCATTCGTTGTAAGCCTCTTTCTCATCCAAACCATGTTTCAAACTTAGTAAAAAAATTGTTGGATGCAATTGAATCTGCACCTGAAAAAAGATGGAAAAACAGTGATTTAGAAGAGTTATCGGTAGATTGCTCGACAGCACGAAGACAGTTTAAAAAACGCTTTGGCATGACTTTTATCGAATATGCCAGAGCAAGACGTATGGGTATAGCAATGAAATATATCAAACATGGAGATCCTATAATTTATGCTCAACTTGAAGCAGGATACGAGTCAAGTAGCGGGTTCAGAGATGCATTCACAAAAATAATGGGAGCTTTACCAAGCCAATCTAAAAATAAATATAATGTCCTTAAGGCATCATGGCTAGATACCCCCCTAGGACCAATGGTTGCTATCAGCGATGAGAAATTATTATACTTGTTAGAATTTGCTGACAGAAGAGGTTTAGAGCGTGAAATTGAGTGTCTAAGAAAGAAAACGAATTCGGCTATAATTCCAGGCAGAACCATTCCTATTGAATCTATTGAACAAGAACTAAAACTTTACTTTTCCGGTCAGTTAAGAAAATTTTCTACTCCACTTTTTCTCTTAGGCAGTGCCTTTCAGAAACTTGCCTGGCAAGCTTTGATAGAAATCCCCTATGGCGAAACCAGAAGCTATATAGAGCAAGCAAAAATAATTAATTTGCCTTC
>JAJFBM010000010.1 GCA_020697135.1 Rickettsiaceae bacterium | reverse complement strand
CTTATTGCTCCAATCGCTATGGATGAAGGTCTTCGTTTCGCTATCCGTGAAGGTGGCAGAACAATCGGTGCCGGCGTAGTCGCTAAAGTAACAAAGTAAGTTTAATAAGTACCAAAAGGGTTGGATCAAACCAACCCTTTTATTATATGAATTTTATAATTCTATAGAGCTAACCATTAAAAACTAAGGTTATTATCTATAGATGACATGATTTAGATAAAATTAATCTTGATTTTGAGATTAATTTATGATAGGAGTGTAGCTCAATTGGTAGAGCGCCGGTCTCCAAAACCGGAGGTTGCGGGTTCGATGCCTGTCGCTCCTGCCATTGATTTTGGTAAAAAGATGTTAAAACAAACAAAAATTTTTAGATTTTACGAACAAGTAAAGCAAGAAGCCTTTAAAGTAGTATGGCCTGACAGACGTGAGTTATTAATGTCAACAGCTTTAGTTGTAGTTGTAATATTTGTGTTTAGTTTCTTCTTTTTAATTTGTGACTTAGGAATACATAGTCTTGTACAACTGCTTTTAAATATAGGAAAGTAACAAGTGAGTTACCGTTGGTATATTATACATACAATTTCAGGTTCTGAAAAAAAAGTAAAGCAAGCGATATTAGAGCAAGCTAAGAAAAAAGGTATGGAATCTTTGTTTGAAGAGATAGTAATACCTGCTGTAGAAGTTCCAGAATTAAAAAAAGGGAAACAAATTCTTACAGAAAAAAAATTTATGCCAGGATATATGCTGGTAAAAATGGATATGACTGATGAAGCATGGCATTTAGTGAAATCTACTCCTAAAGTTACAGGTTTTTTGGGTAGTGGCAATAGACCATTCCCAGTTTCTGAAAAAGAAGTAGCAACCATTTTTGCACAGTTAGAGAATAAGGCAAAAGATGTTGGTTCGACCAAATTATATGATGTAGGTGAGATGGTTAAAGTTATTGATGGGCCGTTTGAGTCCTTCTCTGGAGCGGTAGAAGAAATTGACTACGATAAAACAAGGCTCAGAGTGTCGGTAACTATTTTTGGCAGATCAACACCGATAGACTTAACTTTTAATCAAGTTGAGAAAATTCATTAAAAAGATTTAGACTAGTGCTTCAGTAATGCTTCTTATAAATATGTAAATACCAAATATATATTTATATAATATTAACATTAATCGTGGTAAAAAAATGGCTAAAAAGGTAGTAGCAAAAATAAAATTGATTATCCCTGCTGGTCAAGCCAAAGCTGGTCCGCCTGTGGGTCCTGCTCTTGGTCAAAGAGGGTTGAACATTATGGAGTTCGTTAAAGCTTTTAACGCTTTCACAACTTCAGGTTCGGTGCAATTAGAAGTAGGTACGCCAGTTCCTGTAGAAATAACAGCTTATGAAGATAGAAGCTTTACATTTATTACAAGAACACCACCGGCAACTTACTTTATTAAAAAATTTGCAAATATCACCAAAGGTTCAAGTGCAACAAGAAAAGAAAGTTCAATTGGCAAAATTAAAATGTCTGATTGCAGAGAGATAGCGAAAATTAAAGCTAAAGATCTTAATGCATTTGATATTGAAGCAGGAGCTAAGATTATTCGTGGTTCTGCTGAGTCAATGGGATTAGATATAATAGAGGATTAAGCTTATGGCTACAGTTCAAATTAAGAAAAGCGGCGGCAAAAAAATTAAAGAAGCGCGCATAAAGGTTGATCAAGAAAAAACTTATGAAGTGACAGATGCAATTGCGCTTCTCAAAGAATTAAGTTTTACGAAATTTGATCAAACTTTAGAAGTTGTGATGAACTTAGGGGTTGATCCTAGACATTCAGACCAGATGGTTAGAGGTGTTACAGTATTACCTGCTGGCACTGGTAAGGATGTAAAAGTTGCAGTTATTTGTAAAGATGAAAAAGTCAGTGAAGCACTAGCTGCTGGAGCAGATGCTGCAGGTTCTGCAGAAGTTATTGATGATATTAAAGCTGGAAAAATCAACTTTGATATATATATAGCTACTCCAGATATGATGGGTGTGGTCGGGCAAGTTGCTAGGATCCTTGGTCCTAAAGGTAAAATGCCAAACCCAAAGACTGGTACAGTAACACCTGATGTTAAAACAGCGGTTAAAAACGCAAAAAGTGGTCAAGTTGAATTTAGAGTTGAAAAAGCGGGTATCATACACGCTGGTATAGGGAAACTTTCTTTTGCAGATACTGATCTACAAAAGAACGTTGATGCTATTGTTTCTGCGATAATTAAAGCGAAACCTTCAGGTGCTAAAGGTACTTATTTAAAATCTATGTATTTAACAAGTACGATGGGCCCTTCTGTTAAGGTGGCTGTATCAGATATAAAGTAATCTTGAAGGAGAGTTAAATGTTAAAATCAAGGAAGCTAGAGTTCGTTTCAGAGTTAGAAAGCGTATATCAAGCGTCAAGTTCTGTTATCGTTACTCATTATCATGGTTTAACAGTTAGTGAAATAACCAGCCTTCGTAAAAAATTGCGTGAAAATGGAGCAAACTTTAAAGTTGTTAAAAATACTCTTTCAAAGATTGCTACAAAGACAAACGATAAGAGCGATATCGCTGAATTGTTTTCTGGACCATCTGCAATTGCATATTCGGAAGATCCGACTATTGCTGCGAAATTGGTTGTTGAGTTCGCTAACTCCAATGATAAACTCAAGATAATTGGCGGTATTGTTAACCAACAAGTTCTTGATCTAGAAGGTGTGAAGCTTATAGCTAAACTTCCTTCATTAAATGAGCTTAGAGGTAAGATCGTTGGTGTTCTACAAGCTCCAGCTGCTAAGTTAGTTGGTGTGCTTCAGGCTCCGGCTTCACAGCTTGCTCGTGTTATTTCTGCTTATTCTGACAAAAAATAAATTAAAAAAAAATTTGAGGACAAATTATGGCAAAGTTAGACAAATTAGTTGAAGATTTATCAACATTATCAGTAATCGAAGCTGCTGAACTATCAAAGCTTCTTGAAGAAAAATGGGGTGTATCTGCAGCAGCTCCTGTAATGGCAGCAATGCCTGCAGCAGCTAATACTGCAGCAGCAGCTGAAGAAAAAACAGATTTTGATGTTGTTCTTGTAGATGCTGGACCAAACAAAATCAACGTAATTAAAGAAGTTAGAGCTATTACAAGCTTAGGCTTAAAAGAAGCTAAAGACTTAGTTGATGGTGCACCAAAATCTATTAAAGCTGGTGTTTCTAAAGACGAAGCTGAAAAAATTAAAGCACAAGTAGAAGCTGCTGGTGCTAAAGTTGAGTTGAAGTAATTTAACTTAAAGCTTATTAAAGAGTAAGAGGATATTTTAAAGTTAAATATAGCAATATATTTAATAGAATATCACTTGCTCTTTTAAGCATATATAAACCTGTTTACTTGTAATAAACCTAGAATCAGGTTTTCACCATAAATTTATAGAGAAATTCAAGTATCTATATTTACTCCAAAATAGCATAAGTAAATTTTACTTTGGCTAAAGCAAAAAATATAAAATAACATTTGTAGGGATACAAAATTATGATGCAATCCTTCTCCGCACATAGTCGAATCAGAAAAAATTTCGGAAAAATACAACTTGTTGCTTCAATGCCAAATCTAATTGAAGTACAAAAGACTTCATATGATACTAATTTTCTTCAGATAAATGTGCCAGTTGAGCAGAGAGAAAATAGAGGGCTTCAATCAGTTTTAAGTTCTATGTTTCCAATCCAAGATCCAACAGGTACTGCAACTTTGGAATTTTTAAAATATGAATTTGATAACCCAAAATATGATGTTGAAGAATGTTTACAACGGGGGCTTAGCTTTGCTGCTCCTCTTAAAGTAACTCTTAGACTTATTGTTTGGGATATTGATGAAGATACAGGTTCTAAAGAAATTAAAGGTATTAAAGAACAAGAAGTTTACATGGGTGATATACCACTCATGACTAAAGATGGTACTTTTATTATTAATGGTACAGAGCGTGTTGTTGTATCGCAAATGCACAGATCTCCTGGCGTATTCTTTGATCATGATAAAGGTAAAACACATTCATCTGGTAAGTATTTATATTCTGCAAGAATTATACCTTACCGTGGTTCATGGTTAGATTTAGAATTTGATAATAAAGATATTATTTACTTTAGAATTGATAGAAAAAGAAAATTATATGTTTCAACTCTCTTAAGAGCTGTTGGAATGACGACTAAAGAAATTTTTGATTTCTATTATAAAACAATTTCTTATACTAAAGAAAAAGAAAATATATGGTCGACAGAGTTTAAGCCGGAGAAGGTAAGTGCGCAAAGACTCAATGATGATTTAATCAATGCTGATACAAATCAAGTTGTGCTAGAAGCAGGACAGAAAATTACCCCAAGGCTTGCTCGTAAATTTGCAAGTGAAGGCTTAAAGAGAATATTAGTCTCTACCGAAACTTTAGTTGGCAAATATTTAGGTAATGATTTAATTGACTCATCAACAGGTGAAGTAATTGCAAGTGTCGGTGATGAAGTAGGTAAATCAGTCCTTGCTTATTTGAGTGATTTAAAAACTGGCAATAAAGTTAGTATCCTTGCAATAGATAGCGGTACAGGTCCTTATATTAGAAATACTATTGCTGCTGATAAAAATACAGATCAAGATAGCGCACTTATTGATATTTATAAAGTTATCAGACCAGGTGAGCCACCAACAGTCGATGCAGCGCATGCTTTATTTAACAGTTTATTCTTTGAAGCAGATCGTTATGATTTATCTGATGTGGGTAGAATTAAGTTAAATGCAAGGCTTAATATAAATATCGATGAATTAACAACAATTTTAACAGCTGATGATGTTAAACATATTGTAAGAGTTTTAACAGAACTTCGTGATGGTAAAGGTGCAATTGATGATATTGACCATCTTGGTAATAGAAGAGTAAGATCTGTTGGTGAATTAATTGAGAACCAATTCCGTATTGGCTTTGTCCGTATGGTAAAAGCTATTGTTGAGAGAATGGGGGCTGTAGATATTGATGCTGTAATGCCTCATGATCTTGTTAACTCAAAATTACTAGTTTCTGTAGTTAAAGAGTTTTTTGGTACTTCGCAACTCTCGCAATTTATGGACCAAACAAATCCATTATCAGAGATTACTCATAAGCGTAGGTTATCTGCTTTAGGCCCTGGTGGTCTTAGCCGTGATCGTGCGGGTTTTGAGGTGCGTGACGTACATCCAACTCACTATGGTAGAATTTGTCCTATTGAAACACCAGAGGGACAAAATATTGGATTAATCAACTCGCTAAGTACTTATGCTCGTATTAATAAACATGGATTTATTGAGAGCCCATATAGAAGAGTTGAAAATGGCAGCGTAACTGATGAAGTAATTTATCTCTCAGCTATTGAAGAAGGTAGATATAAAATTGCCCAAGCAAATGCACCAGTTGATGGTCAAGGTGGTTTAACTGAAGAGTTAATCAATTGCCGTCTAAATGGAGACTTTGTAATGGTGCCACCTAATGAGGTGGATTTAATTGACGTTACTCCAATGCAGGTTGTATCTGTTGCGGCATCACTTATTCCCTTCTTAGAAAATGACGATGCTAACCGTGCGTTGATGGGCTCAAACATGCAACGACAAGCAGTACCACTTGTGAAATGTGAGGCGCCTTTTGTTGGAACAGGAATTGAGAAGATTGTAGCAAGAGATTCTGGAGCATCAGTTGTGGCTATACATGATGGTATAGTTGACCAAGTTGATTCAACAAGAATAGTAGTTAGAACCTTAGAAGAAAAAAGAGATGGTTCTCCTGGAGTGGATATTTATTCACTACAAAAATTTCAGAGAACAAACCATAATACATGTATTAACCAGAAACCACTTGTTAAAGTGGGTGATTTCGTAAAGAAAGGCGATGTTATTGCAGATGGTCCAAGTACTGAAGGTGGTGAAATTGCATTAGGTAGAAATGTACTAGTAGCATTCATACCATGGAGTGGATATAACTTTGAGGATTCTATTTTAATTTCTGAGAGAATCGTAAAAGATGACGTATTTACCTCTATTCACATAGAAGAATTTGAAGTTGTAGCTCGTGATACCAGACTTGGCCCTGAAGAGATTACACGTGATATTCCAAATGTCAGTGATGAAAATTTAAGACATCTTGATGAGGTTGGTATTGTCCATGTGGGTGCTGAAGTAAAGCCAGGTGATATTCTTGTTGGTAAAGTAACTCCAAAGAGTGAGTCACCAATGACACCTGAGGAGAAATTACTTAGAGCAATATTTGGTGAAAAAGCAGCTGACGTTAGAGATTCATCTCTGCATGTACCACCTGGGGTTAATGGAACCATAGTTGAGGTTAGAGTATTCTCACGTCGTGGTGTTGAGAAAGATCAAAGAGCTTTATCTATTGAGAGACAGCAAATTGAGAAACTTGCTAAAGACCGTGATGATGAACTTGCAATCATTGAACATTTTGTATTCATGAGGCTTGAGAAATTACTTGATGGCCAAACTATTGTAGCTGGCCCTAAAGGTGTTAAAGCTGGAGATAAAATTTCAGACTCATTGCTTGAGAATTTCTCAAAAGGTCAATTATGGCAATTTGTGTTAGAAGATGCTGATGTAATGAACGAGTTTGAGCAAATTAAGAAACATTATGATGAAAGTCGTGATAGGCTTAATAAGAGATTTACCAACAAAGTTGAGAAACTACAAAGTGGTGATGATTTACCGCAAGGTGCTCTGAAAGTCGTAAAAGTCTTTATTGCAACAAAGCATAAATTACAGCCTGGTGATAAAATGGCAGGACGCCACGGAAATAAAGGTGTTATTTCTCGTATTATGCCAGAAGAAGATATGCCATTCCTTGAAGATGGAACTGTAGTTGACGTAGTGTTGAATCCACTTGGTCTTCCATCTCGTATGAATGTGGGGCAGATTCTTGAAACACATTTAGGCTGGAGCTCGGTAAATCTTGGTAAGCATTTAGGCAATATGCTTGAGCAATATAAAGATAACGATATTGATGTAAAAGAAATCAAAGGCTTTTTAAAGACGCTTTATAAAAATGATTCATTTGGTAAAGAACTTGAGTCGATGGAAAAAGAGCAGCTTATCGATATTTGTACAACTTTAAAGAAAGGGATTTATTTCTCAACTCCTGTATTTGATGGAGCAAAAGTTGAAGATGTTAAATCAATGCTTGAGGTAGCAGGTCTAAATAAATCAGGTCAATCAAGAGTGATTGATGGTAGAACTGGTGAATATTTTGATAGAAACGTAACAGTTGGTTATAAATATTTACTGAAACTACATCACTTAGTAGATGACAAGATTCACGCAAGATCTATCGGTCCTTACAGCTTAGTAACTCAACAACCTCTTGGTGGTAAGTCTCATTTTGGTGGTCAAAGATTTGGTGAGATGGAATGTTGGGCATTACAAGCATATGGTGCAGCATATACACTACAAGAAATGCTAACTGTGAAATCGGATGACGTTGCAGGTAGGATTAAAGTGTATGAGTCGATTATTAGAGGTGATAGTAACTTTGAATATGGTACTCCTGAATCATTTAACGTAATGATAAAAGAATTTAGATCACTTTGTTTAAATATGGAACTTGAAGAGAGCGCGGCTTAAAGGCTTGCGCTCCCTTTTTTGATTTATTTAGTAATCTTAAAAACAGTAGACTTCTTGCATAAGTCGCTATTAATAGGAAATTTTAAGAAGACCCGTAACGCAGAACCGCAGTGTACTAACTTGTACATGAGGATTCGAGTAACGTATCGACGTAAAAATACCAGTAATAGTAGATTTATGCAGGAAGTCTAGTATAAAACTCTCTAAAGGAAAAGAACCTTTATAATAGGATGGGGAATAAGCAACATGGCAGAAATGATTAACTTTTACGGTCAAGTTAATAGTGTCCAACAATTTGATCAGCTTAGAATTAATATTGCAAGTCCAGAAAAAATTCGTTCATGGTCGTATGGTGAAGTAACCAAGCCTGAAACAATTAACTATAGAACATTTAAACCTGAGAAGGATGGGTTGTTTGACGCTAAAATATTTGGTCCAATTAAGGATTATGAATGTTTATGCGGTAAATATAAAAGAATGAAATATCGCGGTATTATCTGCGAAAAATGTGGGGTAGAAGTAACCACATCACGTGTAAGAAGAGATAGAATGGGACATATTGAGCTTGCAGCTCCTGTTGCTCATATTTGGTTTTTAAAATCTCTTCCATCAAGAATCAGTACACTTCTTGATATTGCCTTAAAAGATCTTGAGAGGATTTTATATTTTGAATCTTATGTTGTAACCGACCCTGGTCTATCTCCATTATCAAAAGGGGATATTTTAACAGAGGAAGGTTTTCAACGTGCACAAGATGAGTATGGAGAAGATAGTTTTACAGCATTAATTGGTGCAGAAGCTGTACAGAAAATGCTTTCTGATCTAAATCTTGAAGAACTTAGAGATGGCCTTCGTGCAGAGCTTGCAAGTTCAACATCTGAAGCAAAACGCAAAAAAATAGTAAAAAGACTAAAACTTATTGAAGATTTCCTTGAGTCTAACAATAAGCCTGAATGGATGGTGATGACTGTTCTTCCTGTTATTCCACCTGAAATTAGGCCTCTTGTAATGCTTGATGGTGGAAGATTTGCAACTTCAGACTTAAATGAATTATATAGAAGAGTTATTAATAGAAATAACAGGCTTAAAAGACTTATCGATTTAAAAGCTCCTGATATTATTATCCGTAACGAGAAAAGAATGCTGCAAGAAGCAGTAGATGCTTTATTTGATAATGGTAGAAGAGGAAGAGCTGCAAAGAACGCTAACAAGCGTCCGTTCAAATCATTAAGTGATATGCTTAAAGGTAAGCAAGGTCGTTTCCGTCAAAATCTTCTAGGTAAAAGGGTAGACTATTCAGGTCGTTCGGTAATCGTAGTAGGTCCAGAGCTAAAACTACATCAATGTGGTTTGCCTAAAAAAATGGCCCTTGAATTATTTAAGCCATTTATTTATTCTAAATTAGAGCTTTATGGAATTGCAACAACGATCAAAGCTGCTAAAAAAATGGTGGAGTCAGAAAAGCCAGAAGTTTGGGATATCTTAGAAGAAGTAATTAGGGAGCATCCAGTACTTTTAAACAGAGCGCCTACTTTACATAGACTTGGTATTCAAGCATTCGAGCCTGTGTTGATTGAAGGTAAAGCTATTCAATTACATCCACTTGTTTGTGCAGCATTTAATGCTGACTTTGACGGTGACCAGATGGCAGTACACGTACCACTTTCTATTGAAGCGCAGCTTGAAGCTCGTGTACTTATGATGTCTACAAATAATATCTTAAGCCCAGCAAATGGTCGCCCAATTATTGTGCCAGATAAAGATATTGTTCTTGGTCTGCATTATTTAACATTACAATTAGATAATGAGCCAGGTGAAAATATGGTATTTGATAATATGGCTGAAGTGCATTATGCAATGTTTAATAAAGCACTCACACTTCATGCTAAAATTAAATATCGTATGGAAGTACTTAATGCTGAAAATGATATAATCACAACTATTGTTGAGACTACGCCAGGCCGTTTAATACTTGGTGAATTACTTCCGAAAAACCCAAATGTAGGCTTTAAACTCATTAATAAAGCAATGAGTAAAAAAGATATATCAGCAGTAATAGACGTCGTATATCGTCATTGTGGACAGAAAAATACAGTAATATTTGCTGATAGATTAATGGAACTTGGCTTTAAATATGCTTGTGTTTCAGGCGTATCATTTGGTATGGACGACATGGTTGTGCCAAAAACTAAAGATAAGCATATTAATGCAACCTTAGATGAAGTTAAAGAATTCGAGCAGCAATATGCAGAAGGCTTAATTACATTTGGTGAGAAATATAATAAAGTAATTGACGCATGGTCACATTGTACTGATAAAGTTGCAAGTGATATGATGAAAGAAATTGCAACAACTGGCAGTGAGAATACTGAAGGACAAACTAGCCAAATGAAACTTAACTCCATCTATATGATGGCAACATCAGGTGCGAGAGGTTCTGCTGCGCAAATTAAGCAGCTTGCTGGTATGCGCGGGTTGATGGCTAAACCTTCTGGGGAAATTATTGAGACACCAATTATCTCTAACTTCCGTGAAGGACTTACAGTTCTTGAGTATTTCAACTCTACTCACGGTGCGCGTAAAGGTCTTGCTGATACAGCGCTTAAAACTGCGAACTCTGGTTATTTAACAAGAAGACTAGTTGACGTAGCACAAGATTGTATCATCACGGAAGAAGATTGTGGAACATCAGATGGCCTTGTTGTAACGCCGATCATTGATGGTGGTGAGATTGTGGTGCCACTTTCTGAGCAAACACTTGGAAGAACAGTTGCAATTGATACTTATCACCCAATTACTAATGCACTGCTAATTAGAGCTGGTGATCTTATTAATGAGGTAAAGGTTGAACAAATTGAAGCAGCCGGTATTGACTCAATTAAAATTAGATCTGCATTAACATGTCATATTAAAGATGGTTTATGTGCTCGTTGTTATGGTCGTGACCTTGCAACTGGTGATCTTGTCTCTGTTGGTGAGGCAATTGGTGTTATTGCAGCGCAATCTATTGGTGAGCCAGGTACACAGCTTACAATGAGAACGTTCCATATTGGTGGTGCGGCAACTCGTGGTGTGGAAGTTTCATCTATTGAAGCAACACATGAAGCTAAAGTAAAAATCTTGAATAGAAATTTAGTAACAGATTCAGAAGGTCGTCAAATAGTCATGAGTCGTTCTTGTGAAGTGTTACTTATTGATGGTAAAGGTCAAGAAAAAGCAAGGCATAAAGTACCTTATGGTGCAAGACTTGCAGTTGATGATGGTTATATGGTGAAGAAAGGGCAGAAAGTTGCTGAATGGGATCCATATACAATCCCAATCATAACCGAGAAAGCTGGTAAAATTTCATTTAAAGACATGGTTGATGGTGTATCTGTTAGAGATATTACTGACGAAGCAACAGGTATTTCTAATAAAGTTGTAACTGAATCAAGGCAACATGCTCGTGGCGTTGAACTTAGACCTCGAATTCAGTTACTTGACGAGAAAGGTAATACAATGACTCTTTCTAACGGTTTAGAAGCTAGATATTACTTACCAGTAAATGCGATTTTAAGTGTTGAAGATGGTGCGCAAGTAAATGCAGGGGATATACTTGCTCGTATCCCAAGAGAGTCTTCAAAAACTAAAGATATTACTGGTGGTCTTCCAAGGGTGGCAGAACTTGTGGAAGCTCGTAAACCTAAGGATCATGCTGTTATTGCTGAAGTTGAAGGACGTGTTGAGTTTGGTAAAGATTATAAATCTAAGCGTAGAATTGTTGTTCATCCAATTGATGGAAGTGAGCCGCTTGAATATATGGTACCAAAAGGTAAACACGTTGTAGTTAATGAAGGCGATGTGGTGAAAAAAGGTGATATGCTAATTGACGGTAACCCAGTATTACAAGATATTTTAAGGGTTATGGGTGTTGAAGCACTTGCTCGTTACATGGTTGAAGAGATCCAGTCTGTTTATAGATTACAAGGTGTGAAAATCGACGATAAGCATATTGAAGTTATCATTAGACAAATGCTACAGAAAGTAGAGATCACTGATGCTGGTGAAACTACCTTACTAGCTGGTGAGAAACTTGATAGGTTAGAGTTTGAAGAGATTAACGCTAAAGCTGATGCACATGGCTATAGAAAAGCAAGTGCACAGCCAGTACTGCAAGGTATTACTAAAGCTTCTCTACAAACAAGATCATTTATCTCTGCAGCTTCCTTCCAGGAAACTACTAGAATCCTGACTGAAGCAGCTGTTGCTGGTAAGATTGATAGGTTAAAAGGCTTGAAAGAAAACGTGATTGTAGGTAGACTAATTCCTGCAGGTACCGGCTTCTATGTGAATAAGGTGAGAAAAATTGCCCAAGCACAAGATAAAGAATATGTATCTCAGAGAGCTGAAGCTCTAGCTCATCAAGGGGATTCAGCGGCTTAAGTTATGGTTTCTATAGTTGTTCATCACCGTGCTTGACACGGTGATCTAAGGCTACTTATTAAAAAGTTCTAATAAAACCTCCCTGACAGAGTCTGCTAGGGGGTTTTTGTTTAATCGTTTGTATTATTATAATATCAAAGTAACTACCCTTTCTTCAACAACATTTGTGAAAGTGTTTCAGCAAGCCATTCCTCATAATCATCCGATGACCATTTCCTTTCTATTACTAGTAGCCGGTAGATATCTCTGCCAGTAAAAGCCCAGAATATATCAAGGGCTTTAGTGGGGTTAAGAGTTTCATTTATTATATTATCAGCATACATTTCATCAAGGGCTCCTGAAAGGCGACTATATCTACGCTCTTCTCTTTCTTGTTCAAGTTTTTTTAGTTCTGGAAATAAAACGCCGGCCCCTTGCAGCATGTTAGATTGAATTATCTCTGCATCATAGATTTGTCGAGCAAGTTTAGCTGCAACTGCTATGCGCTTTTTCGTGTCTTTTTCATATTTTCCACTCTCAACAAGTGAGTCATGGTTTGATTGAGGAAAACATTCATCCATAATTGCCCGTAACACACCAAGCTTTGACTTAAATAATGCGTATATTGTTGGTTTTGATACTTCCGAATCCGAAGCTATTTGATCAATTGTTGTATTCTCATAGCCTTTATCAGCAAATAATAATTTTGCTGATTCCAATATTTTTGCCCTAGATAAACTTGCAGTTTCCTTTCTACCTGTAGAATTATAAGCTCTTTTATGTATTGCTTTCATATTCGTTATATTTGACTATAATTAATTTGACAGATTAATTATAGTTTAGTATATTTAATTCACATTGTAAATAGAGATAGAAAAAATGCAAAAAAAAATGAAACCTATTAGACCTAATCTTCAGCTTATGTATGTTTCTGATATTGCTCGTTCGACTGCTTTCTATAGAAGGCTTTTTAACGCTGAGCCAGTATTTACTAGTCCCCGTTATGTAGCATTTGATGCTGGAGGGGAAGCATTATTTGCAATGTGGACAGGTGGAACCACTCCTGATGCCTCAGCTCCAAGGTATTCTGAGATAGGTATTATGCTACCATCCAACGAAGATGTAGATGATTTATTCAATGAATGGCAAAAGAACCCAGATATAAAAATTATGCAGAAACCTTACGCGGAAGTCTTTGGCCGTACATTTCTGATATCTGATCCTGATGGTCATATTATTAGAGTATCTCCACAAGATAATTAGAGAAAAGTATTTTATGAAACTATTGTTAATTATAAAGCTCTTAATCGAGCCAATATCCGCATTTACAATCGACAAATTATATTATAAGCTGATTTATAAATATAAAGTAGCTTATAGGAAATCGAATAAAAAATAAACATGTTAGAAAAACCATTATTTAACGCACTGCCAGTTAAAGTCGCTGATTATATGTTAATAGGTTTAGTCACTTTAATGTATATAATGCTTTGTGCTGAAGCTGATATGTACGTGCCGGCCTTTCCACAAATGATACATTATTTTAGGGTAGAGGAAAACCATATCCAACTTATATTAAGTGTAAATTTTGCAGGACTTTGTGTAGCGGGCCTTGTCGCCGGGCCTCTTTCAGACAGTTACGGTAGAAGGAAAATACTTCTAGGGGGATTATTCTTATTTTTAGTAAGCAGCATTGGTTGTGTCTATACTGATAATTTTAAATGGATGTTAGGGTGGCGTTTGCTACAAGGTATTTCAGCCTCTGTGCCTATGGTTATAGGTGCAGCTATATTTTTTGATAAATATTCTGCTGAACAGGCTGGTAAATTAATAGGGTTTATTAATAGTATAATTACCGCTTCTATGGCAGGTGCGCCAGTTATAGGTGCATGGCTTAGTCAAATTTTTGATTGGCGCGCTAATTTTATTGTTATACTTGCGATGGCATTATTATCCTTTGTAGGAACTTTATTATTTGTCGAAGAAACATTGCCAGATAATAAGAGAAAGAAATTCGATCTTTTAGGTATTGGGAGGGATTACTTCCAGCTTTCGACAAGTTTTCGATTCTTAACTTATACATTGATAGCCAATTTTTCTTTTGTAGTGATTGTTGTCTATGTTGCTAATCTCTCAGTTATTTTTATTAATTATTTAGGTATGGATTTAAGCAGTTTTAGCTATTATCAAGCAACAACAATGGCAACATTCGTTGTATTCTCACTTTTATCAATTAAGCTTATTGATAAAAAAGGAATTGATTTTACTAAAAATCTGGGGGCAATTCTAGGTCTTATAGGATCTGTAGGGGTTTTATATATTAGTTATCTTAATAAAAATAATGTAAATATAATATGCTTATCAATGGCGTTTATTGCTGCAGGTGGCGCTATGATGGCTGGAACATTTGGCCTTTACGCACTAGGGGTATTCCCTGGAATGAATGGTACCTCATTGGCTATGATGACTGCTATTAGGCAATCACTTGCATCAGTACTGGTTATATTATCAGAAATTATGTTTGACGGAACCATAGTGCCAGTGGCTGTAATAATATTTGCTTATGCAGCACTTGCAGCTGTATGTTATGGTATGGTATCATATCGCTTGGTTAGATCGCCTGATATTACTGATAATTCAAACGCTGAAGCCTAAAGGGTGACAGGATTTATTTATATTAAGCTCTTAACTATAAACTGTTAGGAGCTTAATTTGATTTACTGTTCAACGATTCCTGTGCAGCTTATTTCTTCGAAGTTGAAATCAAAAACTTCAATAGGTTTAAGACCTGGCTCAGCTGTATCATCAACTGAACTCTCATGTTCATCGCTCTGAGGAGTTGTTGGCTCAATTTTCTTTTCTTCAAGAACCTTATTTTGGCAATTATCGAATTCTTCTAGTTGTTTTAGCGACGCTAAAGTATCAAAATCAATAATCACGGTAGGGAGACCAAGATGTAAATGTTCATGAGAATAAAAATAAGGTTTGTTAAAAATAACTTTCTCCCTTGATTGTTTCTCAATTATAAACTTATCCTCTTGTTGCTCGAATGGAGACATATATATAGAACTGTTATTACCAAAGCAAAGATCATATCGAGATTCTAACCATTTCTCTTGGCTGTCTAAATCTTTATCAATTTTAGCTTTTAATAGTTCTATGTAATTTGCTTGCCATTTTTCGTAAAAATTTATAATAGTTTCTCGTTGATTATCTGGAAGAATATCAAGATTATCAAATTTCTTGAGTAACTCCTTCAATTCCTTACGAATATTTTTATCATTATCAAAAAAACCAATATTAGCTTTAATATATCTTGAATAATCACTATATGAATCTAGATCCTCATGAGCATCACGAATATCTTTAATTTTACTAAATATTCTATGCGATCCAGTAATCGATAGTTTTTTACAAAAATCTTCAATATTAATTGAATCAGGATTGCTTTTATAATTTTCAATAAGCTTCTTACGATCGAGTATTCTCTTGCGCTCAGAATGATCTCCTATATATACAGCTTCTTTTGGTAAGCTTTTTGCCATTATTTCACGCATTTGATCTACAGGTTGCGTAATCATATATTCTTTTTTGATATATTCTACACTGCCGTAAGCAACTTGACATGCCTTTGCAGCAAAAGAATGTAGCTCCATAGCAAGGTTTTTATGCATTGGTAAACCATTTTGGTAAAACTCTGCAGCTCTAAAAATTCCCATATGCGTAGTAAAAGGAACATTTTCATTTGTCATAACAGTAAAGCACATTTCAATATCACCATCGATATTAAGAGTAGTATCTGCTTTACTCATATTCTTTTTTGTTGCGTAAGCAATCCAAACATGATCACTATTCCAATATACTAACCCCTTCTGGAATGAATGCACAGGGTCGCTAATGTTATGAGGAATGCCCATTCCTTTAACAGAAATATTATATTCATGATTTGCATAATCCTTCCAAAAATCTATATTTTGCCATGTTACGCGCTCAAGAACAAAAAACAAATCATCCTTTTTTGCTATATAGCGGTTATTATTACTATGTTTAATGCTATCAAAATATGGTGGATTACTTAGGTTTTCTTTAAAAATAGATTTGTTCATAATAAAATTACCTTATATATAATAATATAAATATATATTAATAAATATAAAATGTCAATAAAAAGTTAATTTTAATTAACTATATACGCGTAAATTCTATTTTTCTAATTTAGCGAAAGTAACAATATAAAATATAATGGCCTGTAATTAATAACCTTTCTTGCAATAAACTTAAGGAAGAGAGGTGATATTTAAGTTTTTTAGAGAATTAAATAATTTTCCCTAGATCAATTCTATCTATATTTAATCCATCTTTATCTTCAAACTTCATAGGGGAGAAGCCTGCTTTAATATAAAAATTAACAGCTCGAGGATTGGCGTGGAGAAAAATAATATCTTTTCCTTGATGTTTGATCCATCGCTCAGCAATAGAGAGTAACTTTGAACCATAATCTTGGTTTTTATATGGTTCATCGATGGCAATATTGCGCAGGACTCCGCTGTTATCATTACGTATTTCAATATGAAGGGCACCAATTACTTTCGTACCTTTCATATAAACAAAATGAAAATGATTTTCAGCTGTTAAAGTAGGGTGCTCTGGATCATAGATAATATTAATAGGGTCAAAGATTTCAGCTTTTCTTATGCGGTGGTAGGCTTCGAAATGAAAAGGCAATAATGCTTGCACAATGGTTAAACCATTAAATCCTGCTTTATTAAGTAACTCCCTTATTAAGTCATCTTTGCTTGCTGTATAAAGCTTTCTATTATTAGGGTACTTTAAGGCAAGCTTGAGTTTTAATTGCTCGTAATTTTTAGCTTCATTAGGATGTTTTATAAGATAGTTGCGAAAAATTAAATGCTTATCAACTTCAGGATTATCTTGTTCCCAAATATGTAGGTTATAAGAAATAGCTTCTTTTTTCTTTATAAAGAAACGACGGAAAGCCATACCAAGTTCCCCTCTAGGAGTGTAGCCAAGTGCTTCTAGTTTATGGCTTATCTGGTCAACAGCAAGAATATCCTTAACTACTGGAACCATATCAATAATAGGTTTTGCAGAAAGGTTTGGCACTGAGGTGCTGCCAATATGATGAATTTCAAGACAATTATTACCTAGCGCAGCTTTCAATTTGCTTGCTTCTTGAGAAAATATTTCTACCCATGCGGGGTTATAAGGTACTACTTCAACTTCTTTCATTTTTTACCTTTCAGGTACAATGCCTACTAGCCTTATAGGTGATTCAGCGCCTTCTTCAATCTTTAGAGGTAGAGCTATAGTATAAAACCCACTTGGTGGAAGGCTTGCTGCATTTGCAATATTTTCAATAATATACTTTCCACTTTTGAGTAAGACTTCATGTACGGGAAAGCCTGAGGAATGTATATCCGGTGAAAGAGTATCAATACCGATTCCAGCTATATCTTTTTTGACTAAATATTCTGCTGCTTCTTTAGAAATACTAGGGAATTGTAAGTCGTTATGATAGGCTTTAGTGGGCCAGTATTTATCCCAGCCTGTATATATTATTACAAAAGTTTTTGGCTGGATAGGACTATATTTTGCCTCAAATTCTTTAATATCTTCAAATGACACAATATATTCTGCATAAGTTTTATGTGATAGGTTAATCATAATTGCATGAGTTATAAGCCCTTCTAGAGGGATTTTGTCAACAGAAGTCGAGCCACTGAAACAATGAGATGGTGAATCAATATGGGTGCCAATTCCTTCATCCATTTCAATTTGATGAGTCCGAAACTTAACACCTAAAGACGCTTCATCATAATCAGCTTTTAAGTAATGATGAAACCCACAATGTCCACTCCAGGTAGGAGTATTTACATTAAGTGTATGAGTAAGATCAATAAATTTGTAGCCTTTGAACATACTATCTTTCTAAGAATAATCTTTTAAATGTAGAATTTTGCCATCTTTAAATTTGAATATGGATACTCCTCTTAAATTTAATATGCTACCTTTAGACATTCCATTGAAATCTTTTGCAATAATCGCTGTATACTTGATTTCTATACAAGCTTGATCATCTGAAATTATATAATTGGTGATTTCTTGTTTTCTGCTAGCAAAATACTCTTTAGCATGATTAGCTAAATTTTCTAATCCTTCTCTACCAAACGTTAGCATTACTTCTCCTGGGTTAGAAATATTTTCAAATGCACAATCCTCAGTAAATAGTTCAACCATATCTTTAACATTGAATGAGTTGTAAGATTGGATATAGCGATCAATAATAGATTTTATAGAATTATTGTTATTCATAGCACTCCTAGATAATAAAACTATTTGCAGCTTTATTTTGAATAATTTATTATTAAAATATGTCTATATTACTTGTTTAAAAAATCAAAAGCAACGCTGAAAACTAAAGCGTTGCTTTTGAAATATAGTAAAAAGATAGAATTTTAAGATTCTTTCTTAGGTGATTTGCGAGTTTTTTTCTCAGATTTATCTTCTGTTTCTTCTTCTAAGGATATAGGAGTAGTTTCATCTGAATCGAAATCAACCCCGCCAATATTTTTTGTATTATGTTTTTTATGCTCACCTGACTGATCGCCAAATGCTTCACCTAGAGGTTTATCTGCAAGAAGATTCTTGATTTGTTGTCCTGTTAAAGTTTCATGCTCTAAAAGGGCATTTGCAAGTTTATGCAGATCCTTTAGATGGTCTGTTAAAACCTTCTTGGCAAAATTATAACCTTCATCAATTATTCTCTTAACTTCTGAATCAATTAATTCTGAGGTGGTTTCTGAATGTTCATGACCACTACTTCTTGCATACATATCGTCAGAACTTCCACCATGATAAATAGGTCCAACTTTATCACTAAGCCCCCATTCTGTAACCATTGCTTTTGCCATATTAGTTGCCATTTTAATATCAGAAGAAGCACCAGAAGTTACTTTATCTTTGCCAAAAATAATCTCTTCAGCAACTCGCCCCCCCATAGCAACAGCAATGTCAGATTCCATTTTATCTCTAGTTAAAGAAAATCTGTCACCTTCAGGCAGTCGCATAACCATACCAAGCGCTCTTCCACGAGGAATAATTGTTGCTTTATGGATTGGATCTGATGCCTTCACATGAAGAGATACAAGAGCATGTCCACCTTCATGATAAGCAGTCAATTTTTTCTCAGCATCGGACATTGCCATAGAGCGACGTTCAACACCCATAAGCACTTTATCTTTTGCGGCGTCAAGATCTTCCATGTCGACTAATTTTTTGCCTTTCCTTGCAGCAAGTAGCGCAGCTTCGTTGACAAGATTAGCAAGTTCTGCACCTGAGAAACCTGGTGTACCTCTCGCTATAATTCTCGGCACCACAGCCTCTGTATGTTTCACCTTACGTAAGTGTACTTTTAAAATTTGCTCTCTTCCATCAATATCCGGATTTGGTACATTAATTTGTCGATCAAATCTACCAGGGCGGAGTAGGGCAGGGTCAAGTACGTCCGGTCTATTGGTTGCAGCAATAATCACAACACCTACATTAGCCTCAAAACCATCCATCTCAACAAGCATTTGGTTTAATGTTTGCTCTCGCTCATCATTGCCACCACCAAGGCCAATACCACGGTGACGTCCTACAGCATCAATTTCATCAATAAATATAATACATGGAGCATTACGTTTACCTTGCTCAAATAAATCTCTAACACGGCTTGCACCAACACCAACAAACATTTCAACAAATTCAGAACCAGAAATGCTAAAGAAAGGAACGTTCGCTTCACCAGCAATAGCTTTTGCAAGTAATGTTTTACCAGTACCTGGAGGGCCAATAAGTAAGCAGCCTTTTGGAATTTTTCCACCAAGCTTTTGGAACTTACTTGGGTCTCTTAAGAAATCAACTATTTCAAATAATTCATCCTTTGCTTCTTCAATGCCAGCAACATCTTTAAAAGTGACTTTTGGTCCTTTATCAGAGATTAGCTTAGCCTTAGATTTACCAAAGCCCATAGCTTTGCCACCACCACCTTGCATTTGTCTCATAAAGAATACCCATACACCAATAAGTAGAAGCATTGGGAACCATGAAACAAATATATTAAATAATGAGTTCATTTTAGTATCAGGTGGTACCACTTCAATTTGCACACCGCTTTCACGTAAACGTGAAACTAGGTCCGGATAATTCATTGCATAAGTATAGAAGAAAGTTCCATCATTAAGATGCCCTTCAACTAAGCGATCGAAAAATTTAACATCATGCACTTGTTTTTCATCAACCTTATTAAGGAACTCTGAGAAAGGAAGATTAGTTTTACTGCCAACTAAGCTATCGCCTTGCATTGAATTAAAAAGTAATATAGCTACTAAAAAAATAGCGAGCCATAAAAGAATGTTTCTGTTTTGATTATTCATAATAGTTGCTTTTAAAAAACATAATGGGTTAAACGAGAAATAAAAGAAGGCTTAAACTTTATCGATAATATCTTATCAAGCTTATATTCCTGACCTTCAAGGCTATAGTAATTAATATGAGGTATTGCGACTAGTTTTTCAATAGATTTGATAGTAGGTAATGTAAAAATAATTTTTGGAGGTAGCGTTATTGTCTCTTTAAAGGCTTTGCTTAAGCTTTTAAAGTTATCATCACTACACTGTTCAATATAAAAACCATCCCTTAGTTTTTCTTCAAGACTAAAATAATATCTATTATCCCAGTAAGCGCCATTTTGCAATGGCAGCTTTTCAGGTATATTTTTACCATATTCTCTGAAAATGCATAAAGATCCTTTAGATAAATGGATACTACACCCATGAAGAGTGCTTTTGATTGTATTATTTTCAATAATTTTGATATATAATTGTTTGACAGAATCATATCTAGGAACAGAGCTCTGGCCTGAAATAACTGTTAGAATATGTGACAAGGTAAGAAGCTTTTCTTCTCCAGAAAATTTTACGTAATTAGTGAGATTAATTTTAGCAAAGCCTTCTGGATGAATGGTGCATGAATTTACTAAGCAATCAGTGAAAGCTTGCTCAACTGTTTTAGCTGCAAGTGATAAATTTTCTATGCTTGAAAGGATTCTTTGTTTATATAAATGAGGCTCAATATTATTTAAATTAAAAAACTCCTGCATTTTGCCTCTCAGCTCGCTGCGTAAATATTTATTCGAATCGTTAGAAGGATCCTCAATATGTTTTATCTTATTTCGCTGCAAAAGTTGGTAACAGTTATCTTTTGTGAAATTATAAAATGGGCGCAAGATTTCTATACTATTATAATAATGGATATTATGTTCAGCAAATCCCATTAAGCCGCTGCCACGTGATAGTCTAATAAAAAAATTTTCTAATTTGTCATCTGCATGATGGGCCGTAAGTATATGCAGAATATCTTTGCTTTTACAAAACTCTGTTAGTAATTCATAGCGTGCAGCTCGTGCTGCTTCTTGTATATTAGAGGTAACGCCCGAATGCTCCCATTTTAAAGTATAATGCTCTATTAATGATTGTTTGCAGATCTTTGCAACATACTCTGCTTCTGCTGCAGATTCGCTACGGAGCCCATGGTCAACTGTTAAAGCAACTATTTTGTGATTTTTCTCTTCTGCCCATTTTTTGGCAAGAACCAATAGGGCAAGTGAATCAGCTCCTCCAGAAACTGCAACAGCAAAAGTTGTAGGACGTTTAAAGGGGTAAAGCTTATTGAGATTTTCACTAAATTTATGAGAAAAATTTTCCATGCTTAGAGAGTGTTTATAATAGATTTTTTTGAAGCTTCACTTCTTCTGTTAATTTATGTTCAAATGAAGTACATGAAACTTTATACTCTTTGACATAAGCTCTTTGGAGAAGTTTAATAACAGTAAAATAGCATGAAGTTTTGCGATTGTGAAGTTTTAATAATTTATCAAGGCGTTTTAAGATAATTACTTGCTCTCACCACCGTCACTATTTGCAGCGCCTAGCGCATATACACATAGATCTTCAAATGATACATTGTTTTTATCAGCAAGCGCTTTAAGCTGAGATATTGCATCCATAACTTCGGGAGGTATTGTGCCACCTCGGTTCTTAGATAGCCAGTCAGCTTGGAAGTGAAGAGGATGATGACTATCTTCTGGTTGCCCAAGATAAATAGTAAAAGGAGCAACTTGATCACCAAATTGGCAGTTAATAGTAAATTCGCGCATAATATAAAAAATTACATTTTAAATTAGCTTCAATATTAGCAAAAACAAGTTAATTTATTATTAAACTAATTGCTAATAAGAGATTTTAATTTACTATATTGCATATCAAGCGCATTTTCACTTTTTTGAAGTAATATTTGCTCTTTCTCGGTCAAACTAGTTGGCTCTATAGAATCAAAATGTCCTTTATAGAAAACTACATTTTTTCCAATACATCTTTTTCCATCCCATACAGAACATGTTAAATCAGTTTTAAGCTGATTTAAAATTTGATGTATCATAAAAAAAGCTGCATGAGCAGGTCCAGTTACAGAAGACATGCCAGTGAGTTTAATAATATCATTGCCTCTAAGCACAGTCTGATTAAATATTTGTTCAATTTCTTCTTCCGTTGCAATATTTCTAATGTCTTTTCCATCAATCTTAACATGGCTCATTAAAGGCACCATAGAAGGGCCATGCTCACCAATTGCTATTCCTTCTACATAAGACTGAAGAATATTAGGAATACGTGGACTTAAAACTTCTTTTACAATATTACGAAGCCTCATAGTATCTATATAAGATACACCAAATATTCTTTTTGAGACAGTATCAAGAGTTAATTTGCTTCTAGCAACAACCTGCTCAATAAAATACTGAGTAAGAAAATCGACTGGGTTTGAGATAATCAATATAATTGATTTAGGGTTAGTAATAGCAACTTCAACAAAAGATTCGATTATTTTAGCATTTTTTATAGCAAGCTCTTCGCGAGTCTCTTCAGGCGAGGATCTTTTAGCTCCTGCCGTAATCACAATAATATCAAGATCAGTTAAATCGTCAAAATTAGAGGTAAGTTTAACAGTACCACAAGAAGGTATCTGAAGGGAATCATTAAGATCCATAATAAAGCCTTGTTTGGCAAGCCAGTAAGAGCTCGGAACTCCATTTTCTAAATGTAGTCTATTATAAACAGTAATATTATAATTATATAAAGCAAGCACTTCTGCGAGATTTAAACCTATATCGCCGGCGCCTATTATGCCAATTTTATGTCTACGTAACATACTACCCTGCGGAATTTAAGTGTTGGCGTTGTCGAGCTGCATTCTTGCGCTTCTCACGTACGTTTAAAGTACGCTCGAATGCTCGTAATTTGCTCTCCTAGCCCTCATCTTAAATTGCTTGGGTAGAGTTTTCCCCTGCGGAATTTAAGTGTTGGCGTTGTCGAGCAATTTTTTATATAAACCTTTTACTTCCATTGTTATACCTACTTAAACTATTCGGATATAATAAAATATTAAGAATATAAGGAATTAAAGAAGAGTTTAAGAGGTGGTGGAGATAAACGGATTCGAACCGATGACCCCCTGCTTGCAAAGCAGGTGCTCTACCAGCTGAGCTATATCCCCACAATGTAACTGGTAAGTTGTGACGAATTTATACACTTATAAATTTATCCAGTCAATAAGTTTTTATAATTTTTTATAAAATATTACATTTGTTGGAGACGAAAAAACTCTGGGTAATAATATAAGACATAACTGTTCTTGAATATTAAAATTCTTTTAAATAACTAAACTCAGATAAATCTTTATCACCAATTTTTATACCTTCTTCAGTAAAAATAATATCAAATCTAGCATTATTATCTATAATATTTGGATTGATTATTAATAACTCACTTGCTGTACTATCAGGATTATTTTGCACAGAAGCTTTAGTTATAATATTTAAGAGATGCGTTCGGAAATCCTCTGTATTATAATATCTTTTTAGCCTTACAGAGATAATATCTACTAACTCAGGATAATTATTAAAACTAAGCCCTAAACTTCCTTTTGGCATTGCATATTGGCTTGAGAAATCAAGGTTACCAGCCATTTTAAATTCAGTTGAGTTATTAAAGTTGCTAGTAAAGTTATTAACTATTACTTCTTTAATAAAGCTTGCTTTAGATTCACTTAAGCCTAAGTTTATGCTAATATCAGCCATAAAGTTTGCAAGACGCAATATACTTCTTGGATTTTGACTCTCTGAATCAAAACTTAATATTATATTATAATTATCCTGCTGATTATTAGGATTCTGTAAACACCTAAAATGCAAGTTATTTACAATGGCATTACTTAAATCATTTTTAGAAATATTAATTAGAGGCGCGTTAGAGCTAATTTGTTTTAATATATGGCTAATATGAAGATTTTTTTGCAAGGTTAATTTATACAAAGATTCATTGAATTCCGTATAAAACTCTAAAGATGTACTAGGGGAAATAGTATATTTTGTTAAATAATCAAAATCTTCTCCTAGGGTTAGATTTATATTTTTATTAAAACTAATTTTTAAGGACTTCAATAATATATTTATATCAAGCTTAGTGTCGGCTAGTTCTAATTTAGTAATATTATCTTTCTCTAGAAATAATGTGTTTAGATCTGAAATATTTATAGACCAATTGAAAGGGTATCCTGCAATTCCAATATCTTTAAAGCTTATTTTAGTATTCTCAGAATTAAGGTTGTTTAAAGCAACGACTATTTGCTTTTTAATAATATGTGCACCGGAAAACCATGCAACACTATATAAAGCAAAAATAATTAGCGATAAAGATAAAAGTTTTCTAGGAAAAAAATTCATAAATTTTATAATATTCAAATATGTTTTACATGGATATATTGCGGGTTGCATGCGGTAAGCGAACTTTTAAACCATCTAAATCGCCAGACATTATTAATTGGCAGCCAAGTCTTGAAGTTGGAGTTAAGCCAAAAGCAAGATCAAGCATATCTTCCTCTTCTTCAGAAGCAGGCTTTAAACCATTATATGTATTTTCATCCTCGATGATCACATGGCAAGTTGAGCAAGCAAGCGAGCCTTCACAAGCGCCTTCTAGATTAATATTATTCATATGCGCAATTTCAAGAACTGATAATCCTTCTGGAGCTTCAACTTCTACATCTCCTTCATTTGTCACAAAGGTCATTTTAAATATATTTCTAGACATGTTTATCCTTTATTTATACGTGCGTACCTTTAAGAGCTTTTGTCATTTCAACCGACATTTTCGCTGCTATAAATTGACTTGCAGCCTGCTCTAATTTTTCTACTGAATCTATAATTCCTTGCCTATTGCCTTGGTTAATTAACTCAATAGTTTTCTCAATTTGCTCTTTTATTAAATTATACTCAACCTTGTCAAGTATATTATTATTTTCTGCTAATGCTACTGTTAGAACTTCGATAACTCTTTGTGCTTCTATTATAGTTTCTTGCAAAAGCTTATATTGATGATCTTTTTCGGCATTTTCAAATGCTTCAATTAACATTTGCTGCATTTGTTCAAATGACAAACCATATGAAGGCTTAAGATTTATTTCCTGGCTTATACCAGTAGTTTCTTCAGTAGCTGATATAAATAATATTCCATCAGCGTCTAAAGTAAATCTCACTTCTACTACTGCAGCACCAGCCTTCATAGGAGGTATCCCCACTAATTCAAAATGGGTAAGAGAGCGACACTCACTTGCGATTTCTCTATCTCCTTGCACCACATGAAATTGCATTCCAGTTTGATTGTCAGTATAGGTAGTAAATTGCTTTGTTACTGAGAATGGAATTGGGGTATTGCGTGGTATTAATTTATCAACTATACCGCCCATCAACTCTATACCTATTGAAAGTGGTGTAACATCAAGAAGTAAGTTTTGTGAGCCTTGGGTTAGGTTTTCTGCTTGTAATGCGGCGCCTAGGGCAACTACCCGATCTGGGTCTACCTTGTCAAATATTTTTAAGCCAAGCTGGTTTGTTAGTTCTTTTTTGATTGAACAAATGTGTGTAGAGCCACCCACTAAGATAATACCTTCTATATCTTCAAGTTCTATTTCAGACTGCTCAATTGTTTGTTTTAGTATTTGAGTCGTTCTACCAATAATTGGGTGTATTAAATCTTCAAAAACTTTTTTAGATAATTCAATAGTAATATCACGTATATTTATTTTAGCTTTCTCATTATCAACAAAGCTTTCTTTAGCTTTTTTAACTGCCTCAAGTAGGGTTTTAGCTGTATTAAAATCTATATTATTAATATTAAAATTATCACGTAGCTGCTTTAAACAATAATCATATATAATATGATCAATATCATCTCCACCTAGCATTGTATCGCCATTTGTAGCAATTACTTGAAAAACCCCCATCTGCATATTAAGCAGAGACACATCAAAGGTACCCCCCCCCAAATCATAAACTAAAAAATAGCCTTCGCTACCTTGATCAAGCCCGTAAGCATAGGCTGCTGCAGTAGGTTCACTTACTAAGCGAAGCACTTCAAGCCCTGCAAGCCTAGCAGCAAAAATGGTCGCATTCCTTGCTGCATCATCAAAATAAGCAGGTATAGTGATTACTGCTTTTTCGATAGGATAGCCGAAATGTTTCTCAGCGGATTCTTTTAAGCTTGTAAGTATCTTTGCAGATATTTCTTCAGGAGTAAATAAAGCTTGACCTAAACGGAGTTTTAAAACACCATTATCTTCAATTATATTATTACGTATATGAGAAGGAATCGACGAAATTCCCTGAATTTCTGCATAAGATTTCCCCATCAATCTTTTAGCGGATTTAATAAAATCTTGAGCTCCATCAAGGGAACCTACTTTAATCTCCCCATTAGGGGAAAGTGATATTAACGATGGTAATATATCTTTACCATGCTCATCTTTAATGATAATGGGTTGTTGATTTATAGAAAAACTTGCAAGAGAATTAGTAGTGCCAAGGTCAATACCAATAGCAGTAACCTTGCTTTTATCCAGTATTAATGTGCTCTCAGCTGGTTCAGTTATCTCAAGAAGCTGCATTTATTTTACTAATTTTATTTTTTATTTCTTCAATTAATTTGACTATATATTTAAGCTCAATCGTGTAACTCGTTGCTTTCAACAAATTTTTTTCTTGAAAAGCCTTACTAAGCTTTAATAATAAATCTTGTTTATATTTAGCTTTGATTTCCTGGAATCCTTTTAATTCTGAAGTATTGCTCAATTCTTCAAGTAATTCTCTATCTTCTAAAGCTTTTAATAAAATTTCCTGATTTATCTTTGCTTTTCTATGTTCATCAGTTAAATCAATATTTTCAAGCTTTAACAAATATTCAGCCCTAAGCAAGTCATCCTGCAATATTTTATAGGCTTCATTAAGCTCCATTGAGAGATTCAAAAATTTTATTCTCTCTTCATCATTTGCTGCTTTGTCTGGATGGTGCTTAATTTGCTGTAATAAATATTCTTTTTTTAAAGCCTTAATATCAATATTAAACCTTTTCTCAAGGCTAAAAACCGTAAAATAATCCATAATTATTTACACACGGAAAGACTCGCCGCACCCACATCTTCCCTTCTCATTAGGGTTTTTAAAAGTAAAGCCAGATTTAAATTTATCCTCAACATAATCCATTTCAGAGCCAAGCACATACATAATTGCTTTAGGGTCTATAAATACATTCACCCCTTTAGCATGAATCTCTTCTTCAAAGGCCTTTTTCTCATCTGCATATTCTATAACATAAGAAAGTCCTGAACATCCTCCAGCTTTAACCCCTACACGAATGCCAAGAGAAACTTTGCCGCGCTGTGCAAGCAATTGTTCTATTCTCTTTGCTGCATTATCCGAAATAGTAATAATGGCAGATCTTGTTTTTGCAGAGCTCGTCATATAATACCTTATGCTTTGACTTTTTTCGCTTTATAATCTGCAATAGCAGCTTTTATAGCATCTTCAGCAAGGAGTGAACAATGAATCTTTACAGGTGGTAAAGATAAATGCTTAGCAATTTCAGTGTTTTTAATCGCGCTTGCTTCATCTAAATTTTTACCCTTGACCCATTCTGTTATAAGTGAGCTTGAAGCAATAGCAGATCCACAACCAAAAGTTTTAAATTTTGCCTCTTCAATGACACCTTCTTCATTTACTTTAATCTGCAGCTTCATTACATCCCCACAAGCAGGAGCGCCAACTAAGCCAGTTCCGACAGAATGATCGTTTTTATCAAGTGATCCAACATTACGAGGGTTCTCATAATGATCAATTACTTCTTTGCTATATGCCATAAAATTTCTCTTCTTTTTTATATTAATGTGCCGCCCAGTTTATGGATTTAAGATCAATCCCCTCCTGAAACATTTCCCAAAGTGGGCTTAATTCTCTAAGCTGCTTTACCTTTGATTGAATCAAGGCTAGAGCATAATCAACTTCAGCTTCTGTAGTAAATCTTCCAATACCAAACCTAATAGATGTATGAGCCATTTCTTCTTCGAGACCAAGAGCTTTAAGTACATAGGAAGGTTCAAGGGACGAAGAAGTACATGCTGAGCCTGAAGACACAGCAAGTTCTTTAATAGCAAGAATCATAGATTCTCCTTCAATATAAGCAAAACTTAAATTAATATTGCCAGGGAATCTTTGGTATCTATCGCCATTTAAATATAGTTCTGGAATATTTTCGAGTAACGTATTTATAAATTTATCAGATAATCTTTTAATATGAGCATAATCATCTTGCATGCGATGTGCTGCAATATCTGCAGCTTTGCCAAGCCCCACAATTAAAGGGGTGGGAAGAGTGCCTGACCTAATACCACGCTCTTGCCCCCCCCCATTTATTATTGGATGTAACCTTACTCTAGGTTTCTTCCGTACATATAATGCACCAATACCTTTTGGTCCATAAGCTTTATGGCCGCTAATACTTGCAAGATCAATATTGCACTCCTCTACATCAATCGGAATTTTGCCAAAGGCTTGCGCTATATCGCTATGAAAAAATACGCCATTTTCTTTGCAGATCTTACCAATCTCTTTAAGGGGTTGAATAACGCCAATCTCATTATTTACAGCCATTATAGAGACTAAAACTGTTTTATCTGTTATAGCCTCGCGTAATGTATCTAAATCAATTATACCATTTTCTTGCACAGGTAGGTAAGTTACTATAAAACCTTCTTGCTCAAGATGGCGGCAAACATCAAGTACGCATTTATGCTCTGTCTGCACGGTAATAATATGGTTCTTTTTATCTTTATAGAATTTTGCAACGCCTCTAATTGCCGTATTATTTGACTCAGTTCCGCCTGAAGTAAAGATAATTTCTTTAGGGTTTGCATTAATTAAATGCGCAACTTGGCTTCTTGCCTCCTCAATTGCTTCTTCAGCTTCCCAGCCATATTGGTGAGTTCTTGAATGAGGATTGCCAAATTTATGCGTAAAATATGGGATCATAGCTTCAAGAACCGCAGGATCCATTGGAGTTGTTGCTTGATAATCCAAATATATAGGCAAGTTACTGCCCATATCGATTAATTGTTGTTTTAGTAACTCTAAACTACTCATTATATTTCTCCTTACAAACTTACCCTGCTATTCTTTGCTCAACATTGAGCCTTGAATATATATTTTTCCAACTTTCAATAAAATATGTTATATCATCTTCTGCTTGGTCATAAGATAAGCTTACTCTAATAGCACATTTAGCAAGTTTCTCTGGGATTTTCATAGCTTTTAAAACATGTGAGCTTCCAACTTTGCCAGATGAACATGCAGAACCTGAGCTTACTGCAATACCGGCAAGATCAAAATTCATCAGCTGAATAGTACTATCTACATTTGGCATAATAATTAAGCTAGTATTAGGCAGCTTTAAAGTGTTTTGACCAATTATTTTAATCTCAGGATCTATATTTAAGATTTCTCTTTCCATTTTATCTCTGAACTTTACTATATTCTCCATGGACTTAGCCATTTCTTTAGTATATTTACAAGCTTCAGCAAATCCTGCAATTGCTGCAATATTTTCTGTTCCAGACCTTACTCCTTTCTCCTGTCCCCCGCCAATAATATCAGCTTTGAGATGTATTTTTTCTTTTCTAATTAATGCACCAGCTCCTATAGGGCCACCGAATTTATGACTTGAAATTGTAATAAAATCAAGGTCTAAATCTTTAATATCCACATTAACTTTGCCTATTGCTTGTGCCATATCAGAATGGATATAAGCGCCATACTGCCTCGCTATTACTGCTATATCCTTTATAGGTTGAATAATTCCAGTCTCATTATTAGCAAACATTACTGATATAAGGACTTTTCTGCCCTTTAAAGACTTAAGACTTATTTCTAAATCCGCCAAATCTACAATACCATTACTGCCAACTTTTATTTCTATTATATTATCTGCATAATGCTTTTTCTCTAAAATAGATGGATGCTCTATGCTTGATATTAATATTTGCTCATCTTTAAAATTGTTAAGTACAAGGTTATTAGCTTCTGTCCCTGAAGAAGTAAAGGTAAGTGTATATCCATCATACCTGCTTAAATCAAAAGATTTCAGTATATTTTCTCTCGCTTCTTCAATAATATTCTTTGCTTGCCGCCCATATGCATGAATAGAAGATGGGTTATAGGGCATACCTAATAACTCTACCATAAGTTCTTTTACTTGAGTCAGCATCTTCGTCGTTCCATTATTATCTAAGTAAATTAGTTTACTATTCATACTGCGCTTAAAACCTTTTGATGCAAATTTTCTACTTCATTTTTTAACTTGCCGGATACTATATCGGTAATGGTTACTCTATTGAAGTAATCTCTAATTTGGTAGTTTAAACCTTCCCACAAATGATGGGTACTGCATTTTGTATTATCTGGCATACATCCATTATTGGATCTATTATTACAGCGTGTCATTTCTAAATTTTCTTCAACAGCATCAATAATTCGTGCAATCTCAAAATTATAATCCGTTAATAAATACCCACCCCCTGGTCCTTTTATTGCCTTTACTATACCAGCTTTCTTGAGCTTATTAAATATTTGTTCAAGATAGCTTAAGGCAATATTTTGTCTTAAGGAAATATCTGCAAGAGTAATTGGCTGCTCTTTATTTACGCTATAAGCCATATCAATTACAGCCATAACAGCATATCTTGCTTTTGTGGTTAACATCATATAATTATACAATAATTGATTTATTAATATTGCTATGCTATATATATTCAGGCTTACTTTTTATCAAACTATAGTAGATCTACATTAATGCTTATATTTTAAGCATCTTTAAGTAAATTAACTATAAAAATGATATTAAATAAAAATTTATAATTTCTTGCTATTATAAATAACCTAGTAAATTAGTCAAGTACTTAACAATTTTTTGAGTAATAAAATATGCCTGAAGTTTATTTTAATGGACCTGCTGGTAGAATTGAAGGAAGATATAATGAATCTTCAGATAAGAAATCACCAGTAGTATTAGTTTTGCATCCTCACCCTGTTTATGGTGGAACGATGAATAACAAAGTTGTATATGCAATGTATAAAACCTTTGTTGAAAATGGTTTTACAACACTACGAATTAATTTTCGTGGAGTGGGTAAGTCTCAAGGAGAATTTGATAATGGTGTTGGTGAATTAACTGATGCAGCAACTGCTCTTGATTGGTTACAAACTCAGAACCCTTTTGCGACAGATTTCTGGATTGCTGGATTTTCATTTGGCTCATGGGTCGGTATGCAACTTATGATGAGAAGACCAGAAATTACTAATTTCCTTGCTGTGTCACCTCCAGTGAATAAATATGATTTTACTTTCCTCTCACCTTGCCCAGTTCCAGGTTTAATCGTGCAAGGTAACAGAGATAGTATAGTCTCTGAAGAAGCTGTGCTCGATATGGTAGATAAATTATCTAAGCAAAAGCAAGCTCCAGTTGAATGTAAAATTATTAATGGTGCAGACCATTTCTTTAGAGAAAAAATGGACGAGCTACAGTCGACTATAGATGATTATTTAAAATATAGACTCTCAGCAGCTGGACAAGAAATTACCTATGATGGTGGGCTTATTGAGGACGATTTCGACGATGAGGACGAAGATGATGACGAGCCTAAAAGCGGTAATAAGCCCCGCCGCATAATGCTTGACGATTTCCTGTAGTAGTAGGGAAACTGATCGGTAAATCTTTCAGTGCACGAGCAGCAAGATAGGCAAAGGCTTGGGCTTCAGTAAAATCTGGGTCTAAGCCTTTTTCATTTAGGCTTGCAAGCTTTACTGAAGAAGGCAATGATTCTCTAATAAACTTCATTAAACTATTATTTTTAACGCCTCCACCTGCAACATAAATTACCTTTGGTAGAGAGGGGAGAGTGTTAGTTACAGCATATACTACAGATTCAGCAACAAATTTAGTTAGATTTGTAATGATATTATATTTATTGTCCTCTATCTCAATTGCTTCAACTAATTTTTTAAACTCATTGCGATCAAGAGATTTAGGTGGTGCTTTCTTAAAATAAGGATGCTCTAACCATTTTAGAATATATTCATTATTTAAACTTGAACCTTGTAATGCTAGCGTACCTGCATTATCAAAAGCTTGATCGAAATATTTCATACATGCGTCATTAATAATCGCATTAGCTGGGCCACAATCAAAAGCAACTATGCTTTCATTATTTATATAGGTAATATTAGAAACGCCACCTAAATTTAATACTGCACAAGGCATCTCTTCTGAGGCCATAATAGCTTTATGGAAAATAGGCACAAGAGGTGCCCCTTGGCCGCCATTTGCGACATCCCTTCTTCTAAAATCTGTAACTACGTCAATTTTTGTTAGTTCAGAGAGGAGGGCGCCATTACCAATTTGCCATGTAATACCCTCATCTGGTCTATGGATAATAGTTTGGCCATGGAAGCCAATAGCATTAATATTCTGCGGATCTAGTCTTGCTTTTTGCAGTAAGTCACTTACCGCCTCTGCATGCATCTCGGTTAACTCTTTTTCTATTGTAAGCCAATCGCACTTTTCCCCTGAAATGAGGGTTTTCAATTTTTCTCTAAAATTTTCATCATATGATTTATATAAGGTTGTACCAAATTTTTGGATTTTTTCTCCATCAGTTTCAATTATTGCAGCATCGATTCCGTCTAGTGAAGTTCCGCTCATTAACCCTATATAAAGCATATATTTTCCTTATGATTTTTTAGATTCAATAGCATTAACCGCAGCAAATGCTGCAAGATTTAATATATCAGATGCGCATGAACCCATTTGTAGTATCTGTACAGGGTAATTAAGTCCTGTCAGTATAGGTCCTATAAATGCACCATTAGCAAGAGTTTGTAGTAATTTAGTAGAAACGCTTGCGGTATGAAGGGCTGGCATTATAAGTACATTGGCTGGAGCTGAAAGTTTGCAGAAAGGATATAATTTTAAAAGCAATGGGTTTAGAGCAACATCAGGCGCCATCTCACCATCATATTCAAAATCAACTTTTTTATTATCAAGTATTTGAATTGCTTCTCGTATGCGAGCAGCTTTCTCACGCATCGGGTTACCGAAATTAGAAAATGAGAGTAAGGCTACTCTTGGATTATATCCTAAAGATTTTGCTATTTCAGCGGTTTGGACAGTAATGTCAGCAAGCTCTTGTGGTGTTGGAAGTTCGTGCACTGTATTATCAGCTATTATTAAATTATGTTCTTTGGTGATCATAATTGAGTAACTAAATACTGTATGATTTTCTTGCGGGTCAAAAACTTTTAAAACATCATCAAGTGCTGCAGAATAGCTCTTAGTAAAACCAGTTACAAGTCCATCTGCATCGCCACAAGCAAGAATGCATGAGGCAAATATATTGCGATCAGTTTTAACGAGCCTTGCGCAATCTCTGTAAAGATAGCCGCGTCTTTGTAATCGCCCATAAAGGAAGTCAATATATTTTGACAAATTTGGTGTTTTTGCTGCATTAAGAATTTCTATTCCTTCAAGATTGCCGCTGTGTCCAATATTTTTAAGTATTGCATCTATCTTATGATCTCTACCAATTAATATAGGTTTGCCATAACCGTTATTTTTCATTAGTAGTGCAGCCTTTACTACCTCTTCTTCTTCACCTTCAGCAAAAATAATTTTTTGTGGACTTGCATGAGCACGTTCAAAAATTAAGCTCATTGAATTCGAAGTCGGGTTAAGGCGTCCTTCTAATTCTTGCTTATATTTCTTAAAATCAATTATAACTTTACGAGCAACTTTAGTTTCAATTGCAGCGCGTGCAACAGCCAGAGGCACAGTTGTAATAAGTCTTGGATCAAATGGTACAGGAATAATATATTCAGGACCAAATTGCATCTTGCGACCAGAATAAGCTTGAGAAACCTCATCAGGAACAGGCTGTCTTGCAAGCTCGGCAAGAGCTCTTGCAGCAGCTATTTTCATCTCTTCATTTATTGTGGTTGCTTGAACGTCCAAAGCTCCTCTAAATATATATGGAAAACCCATGACATTATTAACTTGATTATTATAGTCAGATCTGCCTGTAGCAATTATTGCATCATCCCTAACTTCTTTAACTTCTTCAGGTGTAATTTCAGGGTCAGGATTTGCCATAGCAAATATAATAGGGTTTGGTGCCATTGAAGCAACCATTTCTTTGGTAACAGCACCTTTGACTGAAAGCCCTAAGAAAACATCCGAACCAACAAAAGCTTCTTTCAATGTGCGTAAGTTAGTGTCAATTGCATGTGCAGATTTCCACTGATTCATTCCTTCACTTCGCCCTCTATAAACAACACCTTGCGTATCACAAAGTATTACATTTTCATGTTTAACGCCAAGGGTTTTAAGTAGCTCTATACAAGCAATTCCAGCAGCACCAGCGCCATTAACGACAACTTTTAAATCTTCGATTTTCTTCTCGGTAATATGCGCAGCATTAATAAGGCCTGCAGCAGTAATGATGGCTGTTCCATGTTGATCATCATGGAATACTGGAATATCCATCAATTCTTTTAATTTTGCTTCAATGATAAAACATTCAGGTGCTTTAATATCTTCAAGATTAATGCCACCAAAACTTGGGCTTAAGTGTTTTACAGCATCAATAAATTCATCAGGATTTTGCGTATCTACTTCAAGATCGAAAGAATCAATATCAGCAAATCTTTTAAATAAAACAGCTTTTCCCTCCATAACAGGTTTTGATGCAGCCGCACCAAGGTTACCAAGCCCAAGAACTGCTGTACCATTTGATATTACTGCAACTAAGTTTCCTTTTGCAGTATATTCATAAGCTTTTTGTACGTCTTCAGCAATTTCCTTGCAAGGTACTGCAACTCCTGGAGAGTAAGCGAGAGACAAGTCTTTTTGAGTTACCAGTGGCTTAGTCGGGCTCATACTAATTTTACCCGGCCTATTATTAAGTTTGTGATATTCTAATGCTTCTAAATCTTTTATATTTAAATTTTCTGCCATGATTAAATCTATAAGTTTTTTTAATGCCTCTATTCTATGCAAAACTTGTACAAAAAGAAATATAAAAACAATTTTCAATGAATAATTTGTGTATTGCTATATGTTTTAAGATTTTAATATAAAACAATTTTATCTTTATTATTTGTTGTTATTCTTTATAATCTTTGTTTATGTTTTATACGGAGGAGATATTATGGTAAGTAAAAGAAAATATAATGGTTTTGAATGTACAAAGAGCCAGAAAATTACACGGTTGAATAATGACATCTACATACCGCATAGTGTGAAAACACCTAAGGGTCTTGGTATAAATTGGAAAAAATTTTCTCAGAGTGAATTATTAAAAAGTAATATTGAAAGAATTTTAAGCAGCCATCCTAAAAAAGCTGCTAAAATAGATGAAGTGATTGATAATTTAAAGGAAATAAAAAAATTAGGCTTGGATATTGATAATATAGTTAATAACCCTCAAGACCCATTGATATTTTACATACCTTTAAAACTTTTTGTAGCGAGAATTAGAAAGCTAAAAGATTTGGGTGTGAATTTTGCATTGCAGGATATGAAGGGTGACACTATTCTGCATAAGTTTTTAAATCCAGCCTTGAAGGTAAATACATTTAAATCTATAGCTGAGGCCATTGGTTTTGATAAAATCAAATGCCAAAATAATAACGGGTTGACGGTGGAAAATATATTAAACGATTTGATTACACACTGTAAAAATAGCCAAAAAATAAATGAATTATGTATGATGAAAATTGAATTAGATAAATTTTTACATCCTTCTAACAATGACCAAGCTATAAAAGATAATAACAAATATGAATGCGAGGCTATAAATAATATTGTTGTTCCATCTATAATATTTAAAGACTTATTAAATATAGAAGCTTCAAATAGTTCTTTGTCTGATAAATTATTTGTTCCTAAACTAGAAGGCGCAATTTCGGAAGAAGGTTTATTGTTACCTCGATCAACATCAACGGATGATATACTTTTTTCTAGCCAAGTTGATAGTATTCCTTTTCAAGATGATGGAAATTATGAATCTTTTTCATCTGAAGAGGTGCCTTCATCTGATAATGAATTATTTTTAAGTGGAAAATTATGTTTTTCAGCTGACTTATTTAGCAATATATCTTAAAGGGGCCTTTCAAAGCCAAGCACTAAACTTGGCTTTGGGCAAAATAAACTTAACTTAGAATAAGCCCTTTATTACCCAGTTTGGTTCTACTTTATACGAGTCAAATATCTCCTTAAGCTTAGAAATCTTTGCTTCCTTTTCTATGATTTCCTTTAAATGAGCTTCACTATTGCCGGTTAAAACAAGTGCAGAGTGAATTTTTGCCTGATTTGCTCCTAATACATCTGTATAAATAGTATCACCAATCATCAATATTTTATCAAGAGATGTTTCAATCCTTGCTTGTTGGATGGCAAAATCATAGATATTTTTATGTGGTTTGCCAAAATAATGGACCTCTCCACCCATTGCTTCAATTTTCTCAGCAAAGTAACCTGCACAATATACGAATGAATCACCTGCTGCCCCTTTGACAATTTTCTTATCAGGATTGGCGCAAAGTACAGGTATATTTAAATTCACTGCTTGCTCAAATAGTGAATCAAATTGTTCAAGAGATGCACCTTCATTTAAGAAAATTGAAAGCAATAAAAAATCAGCTTCTTCAAGGTTTGAGGTAACTTTAATATCTATATCTTTTAATATATCAGTATTTGTAGTCTCCCCTAAATGATAGATTATTTTCCCTTCTTTGCCGAGCTCCGAGAGGTGCGTCCGCGTTACATCGCCAGAAGTGATAACGTGACTATCATTAATTTTTATACCATGCTCTTTTAGCTTTTGGGATACAATATAATTTGGGCGAGGGGCATTCGAGACAAAAAATAATTTTTTTTCCTCAAGCAGCTTATTAAGTCTATCTACTGTTCCTGGGTAAGGCTTATAACCATCATGCACTACCCCCCAAACATCGATAAAAAACAAATCGTAATTCTGGTAAATATCATTAAAATTGTAAATCATTATTTTATGCCTCTAATTAATTTATACCATTTCACACTTAAAATAAGACATATTAAGTTTAGGACGAGGTTGCGTAAGCGTATATTAATACGTGCGTAAAGCCGATATCCACTAAGTCGATATGTATCATTTTACAGAGGAAATGGTATTATTACTTCTTCTGGAGCTATATAATGAGTTTGGTCATGCTTCTTAACCTCACCCATAAAGCCCATCATTTCGCCTTGAGTATTAAATGATTTTGTCTCTATATTGTCAAGTTGAGTATTTACATATCCTTGTAAGTGATCATATTCATGCTGAAATACTTTTGCTGCAAAATTAGTCAAAATCTGCGTAATTTTTTTACCTTCCTCATTATAATATTCAGCCTTAATCTTTACATATCTTGGAACATATGCAATGGTAAGAGGGCTACATCCTAAGATAGTTGAGAAACATCCTTCCCATCTAGACTCTTTTACGTCTCCAATAGGAGTATAGGTAGGGTTGATTGCAACTTGAAGATTTGCCTCAGTCCTATCCCATGAGAAAATAAAAATTGATTTAGAATACCCAATTTGAGTAGCTGCAAGCCCAGCAGCCGGAAGTAAGTGGTGCAGCGTATCTTTTAAAGCTTGAATGATTTCCTTTGCTTCCTTTATATCTTCGCTAGAATCGAAATTAACTGGTGTAGTTTTTTTTGTCAAAATGCCAGAAGGGTCATTATTTAATGTTACTATTTCTAAGGTTTTATCTTTTAGCATGAATTACCTTTTATGATTTATATATAGTAGTTTTTGTTGGATTGTGCGCTAGTAGAGATGAGCGATGTGTAGATAAAGACTACATGAGCAAGGAGCAGCGATGCACAAATTCAAAACAAATTACTATATTTATAAATCTTATAGGTTTCTGTTACTTAGTCAATTATGGATTTAAATTATGAATACCCCTTGCAGTATAAGCTACAAGGGGTAGGATGGTGAACTCTTAAGTATTAGATTGAGAAATTTCTTCTTTATTAGGAATATTATCAACTAAATCTTGCAGTTGTTTCTTATAATTTTCAAATTTTATAAGTTTAGATCCTGTTAGTTTTGTTTTTGGCGTACTCTTAATTGCTAGCGGATTAATATGGTTATTATTTACAAGTACCTCATAATGTAGGTGAGGGTTGGTCGATTTGCCTGTATGTCCGACGTAAGCAATTACCTGCCCTTGTTTAACGATACTGCCTCTTCTTAAGTTTTTAGCAAATTTGCTAGCATGTGCATAAGCAGTTGCAAGAGTATCATTATGTTGAATCTTCACATATTTACCATATCCGCCTTTCCAGCCAATTTCTGTAACAATACCATCGCCTGCAGCATATATAGGTGTGCCAATAGGTGCAGCAAAGTCAACACCTGTATGCATTCTAGTATAACCATCAATTGGATGAGTACGTTTACCAAAGTGAGAAGTAATTCTCATAACTTTTAAAGGTGTTCTTAGAAGGGTGCTAGTCACACTTTGTGCTTCTTCAGAGAAATATTGGAATTTATCGTCATTATTATGTGAATATCTATATATGTTATATTTCTTCCCTGAAAGAGTGAGGGATGCAAATATAATCTTGCCATGATGAGAAAACTCACCTTGTTCAGTGTAGAACTTCTCAGCAATAATAGAAATTTCATCGCCTTCTTTAACTTGACGTTGGAAGTCAACTTGGTGACTATATATGTTAATAAGCTCAATTATGCTATTGGTTGAAACATCTAATGATTTAGCTGATTCAAGTACGCTATTGCGAATTGAAGTAGTATATTTAGCAAAGACTTTTCTAAGAGGTATATCCTGATTTTTAACAATGAATATATCTTTTTCTCTTTTGACGATTTCAATACGACGAGTATTATCTACTTCATAAGTAATTTGTCTGAGTGTTTGATATTCTTCAGCCAAATCCTCATCTTCCTCATTAATAAGGCTAATGTCATATTCAAATACAAGTTTTTTACCAACTTGTAGCACGTTATCCAACTTAATTTGCTTAACAAGTCCTATTATATTTTGTCTTTCTTCTATAGAGATAGGTTGTTTTTGTAAGATTCTATTTATATTGTCGCCTTTTTTTATCGTTACTTCTACTGTTGTTAGGCGAGCATCCTCATATTCTTCTTCAATCTCATTATTAGAATAGAAGTCTATATTTCCAAAGCGGAGGTTACCGATAGATATTGTTGTAGCAGCAAGTAAGAATACTAATATAAGGAGGAAAATATAAGAAAGGGCAAATCTAGTAAAAAAGCTCGAATTTAATCTGCTATTATGTAAGTATAACTCTGCTCTATTCATATCAACACCTTATTAGTACTAATTATATAATAAAATCTCTTTAAAAGTTATGCACGGAAAAATTAGAAAAAACAAGGGGTTTTAAAAAAGAAAGAAAAAAAATGTGATAAAAATGAAAATTTTTCAAAAATACTGTTGACAGGTGTGAAAATCTCTCGTATAACCAAACACACAAAACGCAAACAACTTAAAAGCAAAAACATAAAGCAAATAAGCGGTCTGCAGCTGTTAGAAATAGTAAAGAAATTAGATTAAGGTAGTGACGGTTTAAAAAACTGTCGTTGTAACAAACGAACAAAAACAAAAAACCTGTCAAAATAAAAAGTAGACAGAATCAAACATGAGAGTTTGATCCTGGCTCAGAACGAACGCTGGCGGTATGCTTAACACATGCAAGTCGAACGGATTTTTTGGGGCTTGCTCCAAAAAGTTAGTGGCAAACGGGTGAGTAACACGTGGGAATCTACCCATCAGTACGGAATAACAACTGGAAACAGTTGCTAATACCGTATATTCTCTAGCGAGGAAAGATTTATCGCTGATGGATGAGCCCGCGTCAGATTAGGTAGTTGGTGGGGTAATGGCCTACCAAGCCGACGATCTGTAGCTGGTCTGAGAGGATGATCAGCCACACTGGGACTGAGACACGGCCCAGACTCCTACGGGAGGCAGCAGTGGGGAATATTGGACAATGGGCGAAAG
>JAJFBM010000009.1 GCA_020697135.1 Rickettsiaceae bacterium | reverse complement strand
TTAATGGTTAAACTCAATATTTCACATTCCTCTGGCACTTGAGGCAATATGAAATGCTTTAATAAGACTCTTGGAGCTTATTTGGTCTGGTATCATAGCAGGAAAATTCTAATTCTTCAAGAAGGATTAAATAAATGGTTTTATGAAAGATCTTGAACATTCAAAATGCAAGTAGTTCAGAGAGTTTTTTAGCATTTTGAAGTGCATCGTCACTTATACGTGTATTGTTAAAGTAGAAAAAAACATCCTTTTTCTGCTCTTCTAGCCAATTTTTCCAACTAGTAAGAACTTTATCTTCGTATTTACCCATATATAAGCCGCTGGCACCATGGAGTCTCACATAGATAAAATCAGCAGTTACGACTTTGGGCGATTGAGCATTTGGGAATTCATATATGCAGAAAGCGATGTTTTTTGCTCTTAATAATTTATATACTTCATCACGCCACCAAGTTTTGCTACGAAATTCAATAGTAAAACGGTGAGTGGTAGGTAAAATATCTAAAAATTCAGTTAGAACATCTAGGTCTAGAGTAAAACTTGCAGGTAATTGCAGTAATATAGGCCCACATTTCTCCCCTAACCTTTCCACATCAGAAAGAAAGAAACTAAGCTCATTTTCACATGCCACTAGCCTTTTATTATGAGTAATTTCTTGAGGAGCCTTGATGGAAAAAACGAAATTGGCTGGCGTAGTATTATACCATTTATCAATCGTTGAAATACGCGGAGAAGCGTAGAATGTAGAGTTAATTTCTACGCTATTTAAATTTTTTGCAAAAAAAGCTAGCCACTCAGTTTGCCTGAGATCTTTTGGATAAAATACCTCCTTCCAATTACCATAACTCCAGCCGGACGTACCTATATAATTTTTCATCATGATCTAAGACTAAAGTACATTTTTAAGAAATGGTAATTAATTAAACCTTCTTCGTCTCGTGTTACTATTCGAGCCACTATTAGAGTTATTATTATAATTATTTGTCCTTGTGCCTGAAAATGGCTTTCTACCCTTATTTGGTTGGGAAGTTATTGGAACAACATTTGACGAAGCCTGTATACGCCTTTCCCCCCTATTTTTATTAGATTTTATATAGTAAAGGAATGAAACACCGAAAATTGCCCCATAAGCTACTGTAAAAAATATAAAAGCTTCTAAATTCTTATCAAGCCTGAACAGCTCAAGACTAACATACCCGATAATTAACACTGTAAATAAAGCAAAAAATATGCCAAGACGCTTGCTGCGCTCATAGACGGCAAGTGTTGCTTTTTCCATATTTTGGCGATGCTCTTGCTCTTTCTCTGCAAGCGCTATCAACTTCTCTGTTGCCCCTTCATGTAAATTTTCATAAGCTTCAATAATATCAACTGGTGGGAAGATATCCTCAAAGCGTTTACGATAAAAACTACTATCAGATTCTCTAAGGTTAGTTTCACTATATCCTTTATTTAATCTACTATCTGTTCCAAAAAATTTCTTAGTTTCTTTCATATTCTTTCTCTAATTTCTTAAATGCCTCACTCAAGCTCCATCCCACTCTTACCCAGTTATCGTGCCAAGATTTTTCAAAATCTTTATTATAACTTACAAAGGGCGGTACAAATTTAAAACAGCTCAAAAACCCGCTGAGAAAATTTTGTAAAATTTTGTTATTCATAAAAATAATTTCAAGTCTTTATAATTTTATTGCCAGGTATATTTGGCTCACCGCGAAAGTTTATAGCATTATTGAATTTATTGCAACAAGTAGTAAATTTTTTATCACATCCAGCCATGATCTTTAATGTTTTAGTATCCTCAAGCCTTGCTGGTATCGGTTTATCACATTTGATAATCTTGCCATTTTGGGTGAGTATCCTTACTCTTAAATCATTTTCAAATATAACTTCTCCTGCATCATAATAACCATTTTCTTTATCACATTCATTAAGAGTTATTATATGACCATTTATTGATTCAACGTTGACTATTGTCGTGTATAAGCTTTTATCGACTCGGCATTTGTCATCCCCAAATTCAGCTCTACATGTTCGCGAATAAGTATATAATAAGGTTTTTTGTAGTTTATTTGTAATAGGCTCTAATTTTAAATAAATCTTACAACGATCGTTATTAATTGACGTAACATACATTGTATAATAATGAAAATATACTTGCTTTTCAGGAAGATAGAATAGTAATTTCACTTCAGCATCAAGCAATTCTTGCACTTCACTAAAATACCCTTCTAACATCTCAAGCTCAATATAATCTTGCCCTCCCTCATTACTCTCAATTTCTAATATTTTTAAACCTGCCTCTGCTAAATAAATCTTATTCTCAAGGACTTTATTACTTGCAGCATCAGTAAAATAATAGATTTTTCCACTGAGAAGTTTAAAAGATACGCAATAATGAAATGAAGTAAATTCTTGATTTAGCAACTCTTTTACAAATGCATTACTCATTGACACACCTCTACCAGCATTAATTCTTCTAAAATAATATAGCCTTCTTCTGCCACCTTAAAAGTTAAGTTATCAATGTCAAATCTAACCTTAATATCATAATTGAAGCTTGCAGTAAGAATTTCATTTTCCTTCAATGGATATTTAAGCTCAATCTCGCCTGTTAAAGCAGAAATATCAGCATTTATCTGTCTCTCCCCTATAGAAAGCTTGACGGAATCTAGAACAGGTAAGTTTATTTTGCGTATGAATCGACTTTCTTCATCCCCATAATTTTTATATAATTGAAATTTTTTAGTAATATCATCCCCTTGACCTATAATTTGATTACTTGCTTCATTGTCAAAAGGATCTCTTAGCCTAAAGGAGTAAGCCTTTCCTTGTCGCGCGTTAAAAAAACCTACAACCTCCTCATATTCAGTCTTACTAAGGTAGCAAGAAGATGCTCTATATTTATAGATTGGAGCGACCCATTCTGCTCTCCTAAATTCAAAACCTGAGACTGATTGCGCAATTTGTGTGTTAAATACCGGACCACCCTCTAAAAATTGCGCAAGACAGCTTGGTAAAGTTACATCATGAAAACCATTCATATTCCCTCATAAATTACATATTGATCTAGGATTATATGGTTTTTTTAACTCACACTAAGGTATATCTTTTAGTTTTTATAATAAAAAAGCTCAAATTAACTAAAAAATTTAATAGTTTGTTAACTAAGCTTTGTAATAATACTATACTTAAAGTAAATTATAAAATTCAGTTAGCTCTATGAAACTCAACGAAAACTTTTTTAAACCACAAATAGCCATAGAAAGGATGTTTATTGAAGGTGAGCTACAAAATTATAATTTATCCGAAGAAGAACTTAGCAAATATTTATATAAAGTATATGATTCTACTGGCGAGAAATACGGTGAAGAATATATTCATGACAAGGATTTTGACGCAAGTGCGGTGAGAGTTTTACCAATTGGCACAAGCCTTTCCTTAAATGACTATGATACTGACCGAATCACAGTGTTCACCGACGAAGATCAAGTTATAATTAAGGCTTTTAGAGGGTAATAACTTTATAAAGTCCACCTTAGTTTAGTGCCAAAGTTTGATAGTAAGCTTCTTACCAACTCACTCAAGAAAATATTTTATACTCGATATATATAGTCGAATACAGAAATAGATTATTCCCTTTCAGCCCTTTCACCGTAAGTACTTTAAATAAGCAATTTTCATAGTATTTAAGTGAGTTAAGATAAAACGAATTAGAAATTGACGTTATTTTATAAATATATTAGCTTATCTAAATTTTATAAATAACTACAAGGAGCAAAAGCTATGATAACTTTCAAAACCATTGGATGCGATATACTTATAGCAACTGTTGACGGCGTAAGTGTAATCACAACTACAAATATAAACCCTACCTTACAAGGATGGTCAGCGATATCACTAGAGAGCGGCACTGTAACTTTTAGCGCCCCTCTAAATGGACCCAATATTCCAAATAGTATCAATATGATGAATATTTCTGGTAATGGCTCTTTTACATCTACTAATCCTTACTCTACACATTGTTATGAGGGGCCTATCTCATTTAATATATCAGAAGGCCATAGTATAATGCTTCTTAATGGCGGCAAAGAAATACATTTAGGTACTGGCATCTATAGTTTTGAGCTAATAAGTGAGATAATTAAGACCGGAGGATTGAAGCCTTTACTTTCTTTATTAGATAATATTGACTTTGCTGCTAATAAAGTTAATGTTAAAAATTTAGAAAAAGTTTTGACGAATAAAGAAAAACTAACAAAAGCAATTCAAGCAGGAATAATAAAAGCAACAGATGAGCAAATTTCTAAATTAGCTACTATAGAAAATGATACTTACACAAATCTGCACAAGCTTTATTTAGTATGGAATTATGAACAGTCAGGAAACGTTGATAATAACAATAATTCTTCAAGCTTTAATATAACCATGCTTCCTAAAGAACTTCAAAAAATGATTTTCTCATACATACCACTCACAGGTAAAAACAGTATAAGAGCTGATTTAAGCGGAGAGCTAGTAGAGGAAAATCCCATAGCAGCACCAGAACCTTATAGCACAGAGATAGATGAAGTATCTAATAATCAGGATCCTAACCTTACAGTCCAAGGAGCAGTTCCTGGCTTTGACGTTAATTATAATGAATAAGGCATGCATTTGTTGCATGGATATTTCAGTTTCACGTGTTAAGCTAATTTCAAGTGGCGTGGCAGTCTTGAGAATCAAGCGGAACTTGATAATTATTTCACTGGCTCCCCACGCTGCAGCCCCGCAGTGCTACTGCCGCTCGTGATTACATAAATATCCTTCACGCGACAATTCATGGAGAGATTGATAATAATTCTTATAAGGCATGATACTTTTAAGTATCATGCCTTATTCAATATTTTGGAGAATTTAATTACAATTCAGTGGTTTTGCAAGGATATTTAGCCAGACTTTATCCCAACCGCTATCATGCGATGCACCTTTAATGACCTCTCCTTTTACACAAGAAGAACTACTATGGGATACATATTTTTCAGAAATAGAAGCAGGCACCCTATCATCTTTTGAGCCAGCTAAATGTAACTGAGGTATATGCTTAACTTTTGCAGCATGCTCTATAGGATTTATAGAATTATGCATAGCGCTTACACGGTGGTGATTGTTAAATGCAACATGATCAAGATTTCCTGCTACCGTAATGATTGTAGAGACTTTAGGGTTTCTCTCAGCTGCTAAAACAGCAATAGCACCACCACCTGAAAAGCCTATTAAATTTGTGGGTTTATTGTGGCTCAATTTAATTATAGCTTGATTCATAGCTGATACAGATTCCTCAGAAAATCTATCAGATGACCAATATTTACTATTACTACATTTTGGGTTGAGAGCGATTGAAGTATATTGGCAAGGACGAGCTAAATAAATGACATTTAGCCTTTTATCTATGCTTGCAAGCTTAAACATCATGATTTTTGAAGGAGTAGGATTATCAGAAATAGTATAACGATTTAAAAATGCCAAACCATCTCCTTCAATATATATATTATATGGTTGATTTGGGTCTGTCACTTTAGTGTAAGCAGTAAGGGAGAAACCATTACTCTGCACCATTTCTTTCTTAAACCCATGAGCTTTCGCAAAATTATCTGCAGCAGATACTCTTTGCTCTATCCCAAGCCTATTACAAGCTGAAATGGTAGAGACCAAAATAATCCCTACCGCTAACTTAAGTAGTTTGTTCATAGGCAAGGCATCACGCATTGCTGCAAACGTAAATGTAGTAAACCTACAGGCGGATTGCAGCTGAGTAATAACGGAGCCTATGGGTAAAATACGACAAGTTAAATTAGAATGGGATTTCATCATCAAGTTCATTTAAGTTGAAATTATTTTCTTGTGATTTACTTCCTTTATTATTTTCTCCTGCATTCGAGTACTCACTGTGATTATCAGAGCCTTTAGAATCAAGAATAGTGAGATTGGAATTAAAATTTTGTAAAGCAATCTCAGTAGTATAACGTTCTTGGCCTGTATTATCTACCCATTTACGAGTCTGAAGAGAGCCTTCAATGAATAATTTAGTACCCTTTTTGACGTAATTTTTCACTACATTAACTAGCCCTTCATTAAATATTACAACTCGGTGCCATTCAGTTTTTTCCTTTTTTTCGCCAGATAGTTTATCTTTCCAACTTTCAGACGTTGCAAGCGTAAGATTTGCAATCTCTCTTCCATCACTTGTTGTACGAATTTCAGGGTCTTTTCCTAAATTACCAATTAACATAACTTTGTTTAATGATCCAGCCATAGATTTCAATATTATTAAGGGTTAAAAGTAAATAAAATTTATTATTGCAATCATAATATAAAAAGTCCTATAATGCTATAAATATTTTAAATCTACATCAAAACCATATGTACGACTATATAGAAGTTCGCGGCGCGAAAGAACATAATTTAAAAAACATCAATGTTGATATACCAAGAAACAAACTAATTGTAATAACTGGTTTGAGTGGTTCTGGAAAATCTTCACTTGCCTTTGATACTATCTATGCTGAAGGGCAAAGGAGATATGTTGAAAGCTTATCAGCTTACGCTAGACAATTCTTGCAACTTCACAACAAACCTGATGTAGAATCTATTAGAGGTCTATCGCCGGCAATTGCTATTGATCAAAAGACAACTTCAAAGAATCCTCGCTCAACAGTTGGCACAATTACAGAAATTTATGATTATATGCGTTTGCTATATGCTCGCGCAGGTATTCCTTACTCACCCGCTACTGGCCTTCCTATAAAAAGCCAGACAGTAACTGAGATGGTAGATATTGTAAATTCATTACCAGAAGGTTCAAAAGTATATATTCTAGCACCAATAGTAAGAGGTACAAAAGGTGAGTTCCGTAAAGAATTCTTAAGCATTAAAAAGCATGGTTACGAAAAAGTTATCATTGATGGTATAATTTATGAAATAGACGATCTTCCAGTTTTGGATAAAAATAAAAAGCATAATGTTGAAATAATCATCGATAGATTCGTAATTTCGCCGGAACTTGGCAATAGACCAGCAGATAGTATTGAATCAGCCTTAAAACTTGCAAATGGTGTTGCTTTTGTTGAGATAGTGGAAGTTCCAGAAAATACTGACAGTTTATATAAGCAAGGCGAGCGCATTACTTTTTCAGAAAAATATGCCTGCCCAGTTTCTGGTTTCCAACTTGCTGAAATTGAGCCCCGAATGTTTTCTTTTAATAGTCCTTTTGGTGCTTGTAATGATTGCGAAGGGTTAGGAAAAGAGGGTTATTTTAGTCCAGAACTAATTATCCCTGAAAAGCATAAATCTTTAAGACAAGGGGCAGTAGCACCTTGGGCTAACTCCAATTCAAAATATGTAATTCAAACATTTGAAGGGCTTGCAAAACATTACAAATTTGGTTTAGATTGTCCTCTTGAAGATTTACCTGAAAATATAATTAATATACTTTTATACGGCTCAGGTAATGAAGTTATAGATTTCCACTTTACCGATGGTCTCCGCCGCGAAAGTGTAAGGCAACCTTTTGGTGGAATCATACCAAGCTTAATGGAGCGTTATAAAAAGGCTGATGCTGATTGGATGCGCGAAGATTTAAACCGATTTAGAGCTGAGAGAAAATGTACAAGCTGTAAAGGATATAGATTAAAAGGGGAATCTTTATGCGTTAAGATAGGTGGCTTACACATTGGTCAAGTTAATGAAATGACCATTCTAAATGCACATGATTGGTTTAGCAATGTTGAATCAAGCATGACAGATATGCAGAAAAAAATTGCTGAACGCGTACTAAAAGAAATTAGAGAAAGATTAGGCTTTCTAATTAATGTTGGCCTTGAATATTTAACACTTGCTCGAGAATCAGGCACATTATCAGGCGGTGAGAGCCAAAGAATTCGCCTTGCTTCTCAAATAGGTTCTGGCTTAAGTGGAGTTTTATATGTACTTGATGAACCATCTATTGGACTACATCAAAGAGATAATACTCGCCTGATTAGTACTTTGAAAAATTTACGAGATTTAGGCAATACTGTTATTGTTGTTGAACATGACGAAGAAACTATGCTTGAGGCTGATCATGTAATTGACGTAGGCCCCGGGGCTGGAGCTCATGGTGGTAGAATACTTGCTGAAGGTACACCACAAGAAATTATGAAAAACCCAAATAGTATAACAGGGCAATATTTAAATGGTACAAAATTCATCCCAATTCCTGCTCAACTTCGCTCTGGTCATTCTGGAAAAGCCATTGAATTAAAAGGCGCTAAATCAAATAACCTTAAAAATGTAGATATTAAAGTAAATCTTGGAACATTTACGGTCGTTACAGGCGTGTCAGGCAGTGGGAAGTCAACTTTAATACTTCAAACCTTATATAAAGCAGCAATTAAAAAGCTTGAGGGTAGCAAGGTAACACCTGGCTTATATGATTCTATTACAGGTCTTGAATATGTTGATAAAATAATTGATATTGATCAATCTCCTATCGGACGAACCCCTCGCTCGAACCCTGCTACTTATACTGGTGCCTTTACACCGATTAGAGATTGGTTTACCGAGCTCCCTGAATCTAAAGCTCGTGGTTACAAGGTCGGCCGTTTCTCCTTTAACGTCAAAGGCGGAAGATGCGAAGCTTGTCAAGGTGACGGCTTAATTAAAATTGAGATGCATTTCTTACCAGATGTTTATGTAAAATGCGATGCTTGTAACGGTAAGAGATATAATAGAGAAACTTTAGAAGTCACTTATAAAGGTAAATCTATTTCAGATGTTCTAGAGATGACAGTAGAAGAAGCATTAAGTTTCTTTGAAAAAATTCCAGCTATAAGTGATAAAATGCAAGCTTTATACGAAGTAGGCCTTGGTTATATTAAAATTGGACAATCGGCTACAACCCTTTCAGGGGGAGAAGCACAGAGAGTAAAACTTGCTAAAGAATTGTCGAAACGCTCGACTGGCAAGACATTGTATATTCTTGATGAGCCAACAACAGGCCTACATGCTGATGATATTAATAAACTTCTGAAAGTGTTGCATAAACTTACCGATCTTGGTAATACAGTCTTAGTTATTGAACATAATATGGATATTATTAAAACAGCTGATAAGATAATTGACGTAGGGCCTGAAGGTGGTGATAAGGGTGGTAAAATTGTAGTATGTGGCACTCCGCATGAAGTTGCAGACTGCAAGGAAAGTTTAACCGGAGAATATTTAAAACATTATCTAGCAAAAGGTAAACATCTACAAGCAAGCTAAAATTTCAATAAGAATATTATGCTAAAATTTGCTTACTGCTTATATAAATCTTTCTACAAAACTATCGATGATGATGGAGTAGAACATGCAGGCTATATGTCCTTCATGATTCTCTTATCACTATTTCCTTTTATAGTTTTTTTTCTTGCCCTTACAGCTTTCTTTGGTGCCTCCGAACTTGGAGAGCAATTTGTAAAAATATTTTTAAATAGTATGCCAAAAGATGCAACAATAGCGATCGAAGCACGAGTGCAAGAAATACTAAAAGCTCCTCCTCAAAGTCTTATGACTCTTGCTATTGTTGGCAGTATTTGGACCGCTTCCTCATTCGTAGAAGGGCTTAGAACTATATTAAACCGTATATATGAAGTATCAACACCTCCTACCTATATATGGCGTAGGTTTTTAAGTATTGCACAATTTTTAGCTATTTCTATTATGATTAGCATTGTTATGCTACTATTAGTTATTGTGCCATTTCTTTTGAATAAAATACCTGCATTTCAAGATTTACTAAGCACCCTTAGCCCTGTCATTACATATCTTAGATATGGTATTATCTTTCTAGCCGTATTTTTTACCGTATCAGCTTTATATTATGTTATTCCTAATACTAAATTAAATTTCACCAGCGTTATACCTGGCGCTTTAATGACCTCAATTTTATGGATTTTAACTGGTGTCTTCATCTCAAAATATATTATTTATTATAACCAACTTAGTTTAATTTATGGATCACTCGGTAGTATTATAGTTACATTACTCTTTTTCTATGTAATTAATATGGTCTTTATCTACGGAGCAGCTTTTAATCATCTTTATAACAAGAAGAAATAATCATCAAATGCTCACTATTTTATCTCCTTCAAAAACGCAAGATTTTAGTTTGCTTACAAATAATATTAAAAGTACCGTTCCAGAATTCTCTAATGATGCTGAGGAACTTGTAAGTATCTGCAAAAAATTGTCGACAGAAGAGATTGCAATATTAATGAGCTTAAGTGCAAAATTGTCGAGTAGTACTTACGATAAATTTCAACAATTTAATTCTGCAGCTCAGGCATCTAAACCCGCTATTCTTGCTTATACTGGGGATGTTTATAATGCAATGAATCCTGACAAATATACGCCTGAAGATTTTAAATTTGCTAATTCGCATTTGAGAATAATTTCTGGGCTTTATGGGTTATTAAAGCCTTTGGATCTTATCCAGCCTTATAGGTTAGAAATGGCAATACGCATTGAAAATCCTAAAGGGAAAGATCTTTACCACTTTTGGCAAGATAAAATCACATTGTGCATTAATAGGGAACTTGCACAAATGCGAAGCCCAATATTAGTTAATCTCTCCTCAGAGGAATATGCAAGTGTGATTAACTATAAAAAGCTTGAGGGTAATTTTATCAGTATTTCTTTTAAAGAAAATAAAAATGGAAAGCTACAAACAATTGGATTGTTGGCTAAAAAAGCCCGCGGCATGATGGCTGATTTTATTATTACAAACAGGATTGATACGCCAGAGCAATTAAAAAAATTCTGTGTAAATGGCTATATTTATAGGCCAGAACTCTCTAACGATAAAGAATTGGTATTTGTAAGGTGAGTGTAATATTTTCTCGCAACAAGCTAAAGCATCATCGTAACAGGGCTGCATTTTCTGATAAAGAATATGATTTTTTATTCGACTATTCTGCTGAAACTATTTTTAGCAAATTGGAAGATTTAAATTATTTACCTACAAAAATTTTAGAAATTGGCGCAAGAAGAGGAAGCTTAACAGAGTTGTTATATGAGAATTATAAAAACTCTACAATCATTACAACAGATATTGCTGAACAAGCAATAAGAAGCAACCCAAGCAATATTAAAATTGTTCTTGATGAGGAGCAATTATGCTTTCAGGAGAATTCATTCGATCTAATTCTATCATCCCTTAATATTCATTGGATAAATGATTTACCAAGATTTTTGCTTGAAGTTAAAAGCGCCCTCACCCCAAATGGCACCTTCATTGCAAGTTTTATTGGGGGTAATTCTTTAAAAGATTTTCGCACAAAACTAATCAAGGCTGAGATGATGGCCGCAAGCCCTCACTTTCCACACATATCACCAATGATTGAGCATGAGACTATCACAGGGCTGTTACAAAATATTGGCTTTAAGAATATTGTAACAGAGAAAGAAACTGTTGCCGTAGAATACCAAAATATTTTCTCGCTCATGAGTGATTTAAAATATATGGGAGAGTCGTCTTGTTTCCATCATTCTACTAATTATGCTTTAAACAGAGCAACTCTCAAATACCTTGAAACCATTTATACTGAGCCATTTGAAGAGCTTTTTGAGATTATAAGTTTTACAGTTTGTAAGTAATTGTAAAAACGCTTCATTAGTAAAATTTTAATAAACCACACCTTAAATTATCTTGTTTATTTTCACTAAATATTCACATAATAAAAATTAGAGGCATAAGTTAAATTAGTTTTTGTCGTATAAATTTTCACCGAATTTATACAATAGATCTCTTTCGAAACTAGTTTATGGTAGAGAATTTGAAGGAGATGAGGCACGTAGAACCGCAGTGTACTTACTCGTACATGAGGATTCGAGTACCGAATCGACGTACAAAATATCAGTAGAAATTTAGTTTCAAAAGAGGTCTAATATCCCACACGTATTACTTACCGTCCATTTTTCTTTCCTAGTACCTAGTAACCGTCTTTTTAACAATAAATAATAATAGGATTACTAATGCCACAATTACACCCACTTAATACTAAACAAAATAAAGATTACACAGCTGCTCACTTATCAATTAAATTCGGCAATAATCATTATAAATATATGAGTCTTGACTCTAACTCAATTTCTACAATTAACGCCAGTAAAGTAGTTACTGTTACAAAGGTAAATCATGGATTATCAACTGGTGATGTGATTGACCTTAAACTTACTGCTGCTGTAAACTTAATTGATGATGAAGCAGACGCAGCTATTACAGTAATTGATGCAAACACTTTCACCTATACAAATTCAGGACCTGCTGCTAATGCCACTGGTACAGGTGGTGCTGCAACTGATGGCATCGCATTAAATGCTAATGTATCTAGATGTTATGATCTTCTTGATGGTAACATATTAAATATTAATGGTATAAGTTTTACTGCAAAAAACACTGATATTAGAGAATTAAATTACACAGGTGCTTTAGGACAGATTAAAACGAAAACAAGCCAAACTGCTGAAGAGCTTGCATTTGAAGTTAAAAATGCTATTAAATACTATATATCACATAAAGGTAGTTGTTTTGAGAAATTACTAGGGGTAGATATTAAGATTAATCCAAATGACTCTTCTGAAATAATATTCATCCACAAATCGGCAGGCGTTGCAGGGAATAACTTTTATATTAAAACTGCAAATGGAGCTCAAGTTATTTGCAACGGAATTAAATATGTGGATCCTGTAACCTTAGTAGCTAAAGGCGGGGAAGCTGGCGATTTAACCCAAATGAACGTACAAATGTACGGTACATTAAATGACTCTATCCTAGATAGCATTGCAGGTGGGCAAGCAACAGCATCATTTACTTTTAAGTATAATCCAAGTCATTCAGTTGATTGTGGACCAAAAATCGACGAAGAAAATGCATTTATTAACGCCGATGGCTCTGCAATAAAAGTAAAGATTAAAGGTCATGGTTACAAAGGAGGAGAGACTATCTCTGTATCAGGTGGCAATGGAGTAAATAGCGCCACTCATACTGGTATGTATGTCGACAAAGGGGATTATATTGTAAGAGTATTAGATGAAAATAATTTTGAGCTATTTGGCCCAGGATTGTATGGTACACCTACTGGGTACCAAGGTGCTATAGCAGGTCGTCTTATCTATACACATACTTTCTATTCCGAGAGAGGTGATATAATTAACGTTAACGGTAAAGAATTTAAATTTATAGGTCCTGCAATTCATACTGGCGCTGAGGATGAAATCCTTATTGGCGCTGATATTGCTGCAACAACAAAAAATACTGTAGAGGCTTTAAATAAATCTACCGATCCACGAGTACTTCAAGCTACTTATTCTTCAACATCGAATGCTGGTGAGATTCAAGCAACTTATAAAGCTTATGGTAATGGTACGGATCACTATTTTACGCTTGGTGGCTGTATGAGGTCAGATAATATTATAATCACTAATGCGACATTAACTGGGGGCACTAAAGTATCTGGTCTAGATGTAAGCATGATAACTAATAACCCTGCTTTCATTGGTATAATACAAGGTTTTGAAGCTGAATATTGCTCTACAAATCGTGTTAACTTATCGATTAAAGTTGGAGAATATACTTATAAAGCATCTCACATTAATACGTTACCCCCTGCAGCTACTTGGGTTACTTTTATATCTGAAGAAGATGGTGGAGGCTCCTTCAAATTAGAAATGGCTGCTGGTAATGGGCATATGGTTAGAGACCAAGAATGCACTGATACATTTGCTCGTCGTTTTGATAATGCATTCTCTGGGCTTAAAGCCGTTCAAAAAAGAGAAATATCAGACTTCATGGAAGGTGGGTATATTAAGAATGGCTCTACAACTATCAGCTGTCTCTTAAATGCAAAAGTCTTTTTTACAAATGATAAATTTGAAAAAGTTAAGATTGAAGATATCAAATTTGTTGCTCCAGATGCATCTAACGGACAAACTGATGCTACAGTAGAAATCTTAATTAATGGTGAAACCTATAGAAGCGCTTCTGGCATTGGTTCTGTAATTGCTAAAGGTTCTCTACTAACACTTTATAATGTAAATGACTGCAACCGAAAAGTTGAGTTTTTAATTGCTCATGATGATCTTAATCTTTCCACTCAGTGCAAGGATAATATAGATATTGCTTTAAATTCGCTACATACTAATGACAACATTAGTTCTGATACTTTAGAAGCTTATAAGAAATTTGGTGAAGGTTATGTCGTCCAATCTCTTCAAGAGGATGTACCAATAGTAGAATTAGAAACTATAGGAGGTCTTACAAATCTTGACGAGATTTAATATAACTTATTCTTGCTAAATTATATTAAATATCCTCAGACCCTCAAGGCTTAAACCTTAAGGGTCTCTCTAAGATATCCCACAGAGCTTAAGAACATCTCATATAATTTCTCTTTATATAGTTAGAATATCCCAAGCTACTCTTTAACTTATCTTTAATCTCTTAAGCGTAACATATTAGATCTCTTTCGAAACTAGTTTATGGTAGAGAATTTGAAGGAGATGAGGCACGCAGAACCGCAGTGTACTTACTCGTACATGAGGATTCGAGTACCGAATCGACGTACAAATTATCAGTAGAAATCTAATTTTGAAAGAGGTCTATCTTGTTATTCACTAAACTTATCAATTGAGGATCTTATGCCAGAAGGAATACCACCTGTAAAAATAGTAAATTATAATGTTTATGGAGTTGTAATGGATACTATAATGAAATCACTTAGAGGCACTAAACCTACTGCCTCCTTTACGCTTGCAAATAACCCTACTATTGAAGATTTCATTGATATTAATGGTACTATTTTTAATTTTGTAACGACAATCAATGATCCGCTGCAGGAAATCTTAATAGGAAGCGATATTCCCTCTACTCTTACAAATACACTCTCAATACTAAATAATTCTGAAGATATAAATGTTAGCAAAGCAACTTATGCTTGCGATTATTCATCCTCTAAAATCACTGCAACTTATAAATATAAAGGCACAAAATCTCAACATAATTTTACATTAAGCACTAATCTCTCACTAAATAATATAGTAATAAACGAGACAGAACTAACTGGAGGCAGCAGCCCAACAGGAGTTGACATTAGTGGATTGAATCATAATGAGAGTTTTATAGGGAAGATTCAAGGCTTTGAGGTTACTTATATTGAGCCAAATAAAGTAGATATTCAGATTAAAGTAGGAGAATGCACCTATCAAGCTTCAAATGTTGATACTAACCCAAGAGCAGATAGTTGGGTAACTCTTATCGATGGAGTTAGCGGTGGTAGCTTCAGGATACAACTAGCATCGCATCTAGGCATGAGGATTAGTAGTAGTGATGCAGCGGAGAAATATGCCCTTAAGCTTGATAAAGCCTTTTCTGCATTGACTTTCACCCAAACAAGAAAAATGAATTTATTTGCAAACCCTGACGATATCTATAATGGTGACAATATGGTAGGCTCGTTACTCGAGACTTCTATTTATTTAACTAATGATAAATTCGATAATATTAAAATTGAAAAAGTTAAATTTAAAGCTCCAGGAGCTGATGCAATTAAAGGAGCAAAGAAAGACATTGAAGACCTAAAATCTCTAGGCGCTAAACAAATAGGAGAAATTAGGACCGAACTGTCAAGAATAAAATCATCAGATGAAAGTTTAACAAGTAATATTAGCACTGAAATTTCTAATTTAGGAATTTTAGTCGAAGAGTTCTCAAAAAGCATCACTGATGAGAGCATCAATCCTAAAAATAATAATGAAGCTTTAGCTATAAAGCTTTTAGATAAGCTTAATGAACTTGAAAGCCATAAACAAACTAACATTGGTAATATTATTAATAATATTAGTCAAATTAAAATTTCTGAGGAGGCTAGCAGAACAGAGGATGAACCTGTATTAGAGAACATAAAAACCAATGTAAATTTACTCGATATAGCCACTCAATCTTTAACCGATAATATAAAAGGCAATATTAACAAGATTATAGAACAAAATGAAAGTGTAAAAGATGCAGTAATCGAAGTTACTATTAATGGCGAAAAATTTATATCTTCTCCTAATAATGGAGGTATTTTTAATAATGGAAGTTTAGTCAACATTACAAATAAAAATCAGCCAAATAAATCTATAACTTTTCTCGTAGGCGGCACTGATCTTAATCTTTCAAGCATAAGTAATTCGAAAGCAATAAAGGAATCTTTTAAAAATGCTTTAGGCCTTACTGAAACACCCATTATAGTTACAGTTGATGAAGATGAAGAGATATCTCTAACCACTCCTGAGCAAGGCACGCTAGAAACAACAGGCGATATTCAAATATAAACCTCTATTCAAAAGCAAAAAGACAGCCAAGGTATATTTTACTAATATACCTGAAGCCATTAAATGTTGTCAGAATTTGCCAAAAAATCTTTTTTCTGTTTTGAGGGTAATATTTTCTTTCCTTCAAATAATTAATTATGATATTAATCTGTAAGTTGAAATTTAAGGGTTAATAATGAACCAAAAAATAATACAAACAATATTTAATGCAATTGCTAGCAATAATATAAATAGACTTATTTCCGCTTTAAAGAAACTAGCTTCACCTAAAAACATTGCCGCAGAAGAGCTATATGCTCTTCAAAACAACGACGGCTTAATTTCTATTAATTATAATGACGTCTCAGCTTTAGTATATGCGAAAAATATAAAAAATAAGGAAGCATATAAAATATTATTAAATTATTACATAAAATCTCTTTTTCCTTTTTTAGATCACTATGGAAATATTATAAATGGTAATTCTTTTTATAATACTGAACAAAAATTAGAAAACATTAATACTAAAACGGAAAATTCCCCTTATAAATCAAGTTTACATATTAAATTTTTCAATAATTCGCCCAAATATTTTAACCTAAGCGAATCCGCTCTTACTACAACAAATAACAGTCAAGTTGTAACTGTTGAATTAATGAATCATGGCTTATCAACTGGTGATGTTATCGATTTAAACCTTACAGCTGCTGTAAACAATATACATAGCGAAACCAATATTGCAATTACAGTAATTAACGAATACACTTTTACCTATACAACAACAGGTGCTGCAGCAAACGCCGATGGCACAGGCGGCGCTGCAACTGATGGCTTCAAATTACTTTCAAATCCCTCTAGATGTTATAGCATGCTTGATGGAAATATAATTAATATAAATGGGATAGTATTTACTGCGAAAAACACTGGAACATTTTCAAATTATACTGGCGCTGTAGGGCAGATTAAAACCAAATCAACTCAAACACCAGCAGAACTTGCAACAGAAGTTAAAGTAGCTATTGATCATTATATCATAGGTAATTTTACTGGTTTTGAGAAATTATTAGGTGTTGAAATTAAAATTAATCCTTCGGATTCTTCTGAATTATTATTTACACATAAATCAGCAGGAGCTGCGGGTAATGACTTTTATGTTAGAACAGAAAATGGCACGCAGATTATTAATAATAACATTAAATATGTTGATCCAGTAACCAAAGTATTAACAGGCGGCGGTACAGGTGATTTAACACAAATGAACGTGCAAATATACGGTACATCTAATGATTCCATCCTTAATACTTTTGCCGGTGCAAAACCAAAAGCTTCATTTACTTTTTCAACAAACCCAAGCGATACTATAGATACAGGCCCAACAATCAACGCAGCTAATGCTTCGATTAATGCTGATGGTACTGCAATTAAAGTTACAGTAAACGGACATGGCTACAGAGGCGGTGAAACCATTACAATTGCAGGAGGTGCCGGTGTAGCGCTAGCTTCAAATACTGGTATAACAGTAGGAGCTGGTAGTTATACCGTAAGAATTTTAGACAAAGACACATATGAATTATATGGCACAGGATTATTAACTGGTACATTTACTGGTTATCAAGGCCCTATAGCAGGTCGTCTTCTCTATACACATCCTGCCTCTTGGGACCGAGGCGATAGAATCAACGTAAATGGTAAAGAGTTTAAATATGTTGCTTCTTTAACTGGAGATGATGATGAAATTTTAATTGGAGCTAATATTGCTGCAACTATCAAAAATACTGTAGAAATTCTGAATAGATCCACGGATCCAAGAGTGCTTCTAGCAACTTACTCTGGTGAAATTGCTACATGTACTGTTACAGCAACTTATAAAGCATATGGTACTGGAAATGATCATTACTTTACTCTTGGTGGCAATGCTAGATCAAATAATTTAATAATAAGCAACTCCACTTTAACCGATGGAGCTTCGCCAAAAGGAGTTGATGTAAGTAAAGTGACTAACAATGATAAGTTTATTGGCAAATTTAAAAAGAAATTTAAAGCTTTATATGACTCTTATAATAATGTTGACTTATCTATTAAAGTTGGTGATCATACTTATACTGCAGAAAAAGTTAATACACTACCTAGAGTTGCAACTTGGGCAACATTTATCTCTGCTAATGGCGGCGGCTCTTTTAAATTAGAAATGGCTGCTGGTAATGGTAGTATAGTGAGCGATAAAGAGGCTGCTGATATTTTTGCCAAACGTTTCGACAATGCATTATCGGGTTTTAAGATAGTTCAAAGAAGAGAAATTTCAAGCTTTCATGAAGCAAGTGATATAAAAAATGGCACAGTTACAATTGGCTCATTACAAAATGCTAAAATATTTTTTAACAATGATAAGTTCGATAATATTCAAATCGATAAAATTATATTTGCTGCTCCTGATGCTGCTATAGAACAAACAGATGCAACTATAGAGTTCGTAATAGATGGTGAAATATATTGCTCTCATGTTGGAATAGGATGTATCATTGATAAAGGCAGTTTACTCAAGCTTTACAATGTTAGCGATTGTAATAGATATGTTGAGCTAAGAATTGGTCATCAAAACCTAGACCTTTCAACATCTTCTAATGCAGAGATAATTCAGAATACATATTTTCATTCATTCGCAAGTTATACTATGCCTATTCTCTATATTGAAGATAAATTAGCTACTGATGATTTTATAAATATTGCTTTATTTGACCGAGCTTTAGTTAATAAAAAAATTACTATAGAAGAATATGAGATATTAAAATCTTATTTAATTACTATTAAAGAAAAGTTATTTCACCTTGATGCAATGCTTATTGAGAGAACTAATATTATTAAAGATACATCTAATATAAATTGTCTTATTTATAAAAGAATCGTAGATACAGAAACAGGTCAATTTAGAAGCCCTCATAAAGAGATTTACAAAGCACTTTTTAATTTATTCAAAGAAAATTTTAATAAAGAAAGAGTGAAAGAAAATGAAGTGCTTAAATATTTATGGGGAATTGATAAGAGCGAAGAAAACACTAGATATATTTTCAAATTAATTTTGAAATCTTTTGCAAAGAAAAATCCCAATCTTGATTTGAAATGTTTAGAGGAAAACATTCCTTTCTTCGAAACTTCATATGAAAATGATAAAATAGAGGCTTTATATACTACAGTTTTCTTTTGTCTATATCCGGAATATCAAGCTCCAGGGATTTTAAGTCTGCGCTTCCTAAAGGATAAAAATAATTTAAATGATTTAATAGAATCTATAATAGATTGCAAAGACCCTGCTATAGCAAAAGATATTTATAGCACATTAATCGATGCTCCATTACCTTATATTATTAGAAATAAACTAACTAAAATGGTTGAAAAACATAATTTAAAGACTGTTAAACCTTATTTATTCGACGAAAATATAAATAAAAGCGCGGTGGAAGTAACTTTGACTAAAGATATTGAGTTAACATTTGATGAACTTAACGCTATTAGCAAGGATTTAGCTGAAAAACATTATGATAATCTTATACCTGTCTCTAAATTACTAAAAAACATAAAATCTTTTGATGAAGAACAAAATATTGATTCTACAGAGTCTCTTCTAGTAAACGTTAAGGAGGTAGAATTAGATACTGGGGAAATTTTAAACCCACAATATTTTAATCTTGATGCTTTAGGGAAATTTGCTGAAATTTAAATAAAGTAACTTACCTTTTAGTAGCTTACCTTTATACATAATATTATCTGTAAATTACTTATCTTATAATGAGAATTTTTCTAAATTAATATGTTCTAAAATACCACTAAGTCATAAATTTTAAGCTTAGTAAGGTTGCAAAACCTTCAAGCATAAAACATAATAATATACTATAGAGCTTTTTTACCAATAATCACATTAAATCAAAGGAGCGCCAATGAGACCTTCTACTGACCATATTTTAAATTCTATCAAAGATAATAATATGAAAGAAATTTTTGCTAGAATATTAACCTATAGAAAAGATAAACATAATGCTTACAAACAATTGGAACAACATCTTAAAAAACTTCATGAATCTGTAAAAGCTATAACTTCACCAATTCAAAATGTGTTCGATCTTCGGGAAGTCTCTGCTTCTACTAATGAAGTGGAAAGTTGGAATCACTTTATTAATGTAGAAGCTTTACCGACTGCAGATCTTGCAACCCATCAAATCAATATACTGCAAGTAGCTAAGGCTAAAAATGAACTAATTGGAGCAAATGGTAACGATATTAGTACGCAAAAAGGATTTTCTTCTAAAATAGACTCTATTACTAAATTAACGCCTACAGCAGGAGAATTCAAAGCAGGTACTTTTCAAATTAATGGAGAGGATATCACACTTCAAGATGGCGATAGCTTGTTAATGATAAAAGATAAAATAAACGAATTAACAACCGAGATCAATGTTAAAGCTGATATTGTACAGGCAACTAGCACTGATTTTAGATTAATATTAAAATCTACTTTAACAGGAACTGGGGCAGGTTACGAATATTGTATAACAGATCGTGATTCAATCCTTGATAATGTTGGCAGGGCTCCAGCCACAACTGCTCAAGATGCAATATTTAAATATGATGGTATAGAATGTATTTGTAAAAGCAATATTGTATCTGACGTTATTGATAAGGTCAAAATAACTCTCATTAATGCAAACACTGATAATGACCCTGCTTTAAAGCACATAACTTTTTCTTTTGCGCAGGATAGAATGGCAATTAAAAAGGCTACTTTAGAGCTATTAATTGCATATAATGATTTCCTACAATTTGTTAACGCTCAACAAAAGCGTGATATATACGAAAATCTAGAAATTACATCTTATCTTGGTAATGATAAAAAATTTATCGATACTATTCAGAAAATCAAAGACTCCATAGGGCCGTTTGCTGACAATGCTGGGGATAAAGGCCCTCTGGCTTTAATAGGTATATTATTAACTGATATAGATTCTATCCCAAATTTAAATATTCTTGAAGCATATGATTCGCTTAACATTAACGAAACTTTATTAGATCAAAAAATAAACTTTAACTTAGGGGAATTTGAATCAATATTAAAATCAAACCTAACAGGTTTGGAATGTATGATTAGCACTATAGATTATGCAGAATTACAGAATGATGATCTCTTTATTATGAATTTAGGAGAGCTCATTACTTCCTTAATCCGAAGGGAAACAGAGCATGACGCAGAATATTCAGAGCTTTTAAGCTCAGATTATTCCGGCTATAGCAGTGAAGATGACGATGAATCAAATTTAAATCAAGATCCAAATTTTGAGCTAATTTTACCAGGAGATATAGCAGGCTAATAAGTATTCTAGAATCTACTATAAGGTTGCATCATCAATAACGATGCAACTTTATTACAGATATAACTTCATTGCCATAAGACATCATGTGCTAAGTTTCTCAAGCTTTTTACTAAACTTATTTTAGATTTTTCTAAAATCCATATTAGCATCAAGATGAAGCCTAAGCTTCTAAATTTGATTTACGTAACAAAATAATTAAAAGGTACAATTATGAAAAATACAAATGAAACCGATAATTCTATGATTCAAACTTATATTCATGTTGCTAAAGTATTATCTGCAAAAGATGTCAATAATATTTGTCCAATACTTACTAACATTAAGCAAGCACTTGTGCAGTTAGAGGAAAAACACTCCGAGGAAAAATATACACAGCTTAAAAAAGAAGTTATCAATTTATTTCGCTTAAAAGCAGATTTAAAGTCAAATGATGAGGCTGCATCAGATCTCAGCATGCATGATAAATATGTAGATTTTGCAAGAGAAATGATTATGTATGATCAGAAAGTTTCTTGCCCGATAACTAAAAAGCTTTTACCTGTCATGCAAGCTTTAGATAATAGTGCTTCTGAAATGGACATGAAAGAATCAGAACATGAGATAGTTAGCATACTACGTCTAAAAGATTTTTTTGAAAATAATGTCACTAGTTTAGACTCTCAAGAGTTAAATATTGCAGGTGCAGAAGAAGCTTTACAAAATTTCTGCTAATCATATTCTAATATATCCAAGTAAATCAGTTATTCTTAAATACTACTTGGGTATATATTATGGTTTTAACTTTATGTTCAATAAGCTTCACTATAAGTTTTTCTTATGTTGCACCATTTTCATTAATAATTTTTTAGCGGCCCTTAACTTATAATAGATAAGCTTTTAAGATTAAAAGCTCTTTATAAAAAAAATTAGGGGAAACTATGAAGAAAAAACTTTATGATAGATATAAAAAAGAGGAAGCAGCAAAAAAACTTAAGACTTTAGACAACGCTGCAGATGTCCAAGCAGCAGCCGCTAAGACCGGAATTTATGAATATGGCACATGTACAAATTCCTCGCTTCCAGAAAATACTATGACAAGCAGCATTATTTATAATAATTTACCAGACTTACCTATAAAAAAAATAGAAGTTATAGATAACTCTGATCTAATGCTACTCGAAGAAATATATGAATATCCTTTAAAGAAAAGATCTTATACAAAATTTGAGGAAGATGATTTTGATGCAATGGGTAATATAGCTTATACGGACGATATTGTCTAATTTCAATATATAGGTAGAAGCATAGGTTGAATTAAAGCTTCTACCCCTATATTCGAAAGACATTTCCCTTAGTGGCTTTTTTGCCTAAGCCGAGATTATCCTTTATAAAATAGTTTCATATTCATAACTTCTTAATAATTCAAATTTTATAATTGAAAAGCTTTGAGCACTGTTCAAATGCATCTCACCTATCAACGCAAATTGAGGATTTATGCAAGAAAACCAAACCATTACTACCTTTAATACTAAAAATAATTATGACTTACTTGACGGTGATACAATAGTTATTAACGGCGTAACATTTAACGCTATATCTAAAGTTTGCTCAGATGAGTCTCAAGAGAGAAAACCTTCAGACTTAGCCATAGGTCTCAAAGTAGCTATTGAGGATTATATAGAACGAAAGGATGTTGGTTATGAGAAATTATTAGGTATGAATATTAACATCAATCCTTTGAATCCTGCAGAATTATTATTTACTAATAAAGAGGAAGATAATAATCATATTGAAGAGACTCAAGATAGTGGAATAAACTTTCAAATTGACAGAGAATGTTCAGATACAATAAATATCAATATTGTTAGTCCTACAATTGCTGAAATATTCAACGAGTCTTCAAATTATAGACCTAACCTTGAATCCCGACTTAAAATGTTAGATGAAATTGATGAAACTTCTCTATCTGATTTTCTTAAAGAAGCCTATGCAGAAATGCACAAAATATTTGAACGCCAACTTGAGATCAAGAACCTTGTTAAAGAAGGCGGAATTATGGAGGACCTCATTAAAGAATTTGATAATTTAGAAACAGAAATAGGATTAATTACTATGAAGATATTTAATGGTTGCAATAAATCATCTACAAATCCAGAAATTCTTACCCCTGCAGCAAAAGCATATCTAGAAGAGAATTTAGCAGAGCTTGTAAAAGAAATTGATGGCGCGAAAACTAGCCAAGTAGCTCTTGCTGGCGGCGTCCCTTCTTTAGACGCAGATTACTAAACTTATATTACGGTAGAAGTTATAAATTATTATGCTTCTACCTATTTTAAAAAAAATTTACCCCTTAGTATTTTTTAGCTCCAAATAAATTATCAGATTTAAATAACTTCGAACTTAGCACTTTATTAACCGTTAGAATTTTATAATAGAGAAGCTTTGAGCCAAGCTCAAATGCATTTTATATAATTACCAACATGAGGATTTATGCAAGAAAATCAAACCCTTTCCACTTCTAATACCGAGATCCAAAACCCTTTAAATCAAATAAGCCTAACTGAAAAACTAAGACCTGTTTATCAAGAGCTTAAAAATTTGGCACAAAAGAAAGCGCCTGATATTTCAATTCCAGCCATTGACAAGTTTATTAACCAAATAATAACAGTAGACCAAAAAATATATTTGTTAAGGCATCTTAAATTTGTATTAGACAAAACTATTTCTTTTGCAATAGAGGAAAATGGTAATCCTAAAAATGACGAGTTTTATACCATTTGCCAAGAATACGTTACAAAAAATACCTATAATTTCTTTAAAAATTTAGAACCTGAAATAGTTGCAACAATTTATTTTGTATTAAATAGATATTTAGTAGAACTTTATCCTAGTCGTACTATGTATTTTGAAATAAGATATGATTTACCTACAATAGAAGAAATAATTTCTGACTTTTATACTCAAGAGCAAAATGAAAATTTTGCTTCCAAAATAAAAATTTTTATTGATGAACATAAGCAAAATACTCCTGTAGAAAGCCTACAAGAACTATATAATAATTATAGTTATGAATCCTTTCTTTTAACTATGATAGATCCTTACAACGAACCTCAAGGATACGATGGTAATTTGCTACATATTCATATGATATTAGAGAAACAATCTAAACTAGCATCTATGGCAAAAAGTGGGTTATTAGATGATGAGGCTAGAGAAAAGTCAGATCAAGAATTTCAAGATCTAGTAGCAGAAATTGATCGCATAGCAGAAAATACTAATTTTAATTCCATAAAAATGATAGATGGCAGTTTGGATAAGGCTATGGGCTCTATTGAGACCAACGATAATGCGGACAACTCTGTATCTACTTTAAGCATCAAATTTGATAATAACCATGCAAAGTATTTTAACTTTGATGCAAACGCTTTCAAAACAACCCAGGGTAGTAAAGTTATAACAGTTGCCTTATCAAATCATGGTTTGCAAAGTGGTGATATAGTCGATGTCAATCTTTTCGATGTTGTAAATAATATCGATGACGAAACAGCTATTCCAATCACTGTACTTGATAAAGATACTTTTACCTATACTACTAAAGGTGCAGCAGCGAGCGCTACAGGTTATTTTGGTGTTGCAACCGACGGCATGAAGTTGCATGCGAATTCACTGAGATGTTATGATTTACTTGATGGCAATATTTTAAATATTAATGGTATAATTTTTACAGCTAAAAATACGAATACATCTGCTTGTACCTACACAGGTGCAATAGGTGAAATTAAAACAAATTCATATCAAACTTCAAATGAACTTGCAGAAGAAGTAAAAAATGCTATTTATTATTATATTACAGAGAAGGGCCATAATTATGAGAAATTGTTGGAAGCAAAAATTGAAATTAATACTTCTAATTCTTCAGAATTAATATTAACTTATAATTCAAAAGTTAATGCAAGTAAGGGCTTGTATGCAAAGAGTGAAGCAGGTGTAGAAATCACTGATATAGCAACAACCAATATAGACATTGCAACTGCTTCTAAGGAGGATGAAGCAGTTTATTTAACCCAATTACCTATCCAATTATACGGAACATTAAATGATAATATTCTTGATAGTATATTTGATGAACATCATTGCAGAATTACTGGAGAATTGTCTCCCCTGAATAAAGATTGCTAAACATATATTACGGTAGAAGTTATAAATTATTATGCTTCTACCTATTTTAAAAAAATTTATCCCTCAGTGTTTTTTTAACTCCAAAGAATTTATCAGATTTAAATAACTTCCATCTTAGTACTTTATTAACCGTTAGAATTTTATAATAGAGTAGCTTTGAGCCTAACTCAAACAGGTATCACTTATCAGCCAATATGAGGATTTATGCAAGAAAACCTAACCCTTAACACATCTAATATTGCAATAAATAGCAATATGATATCTTTAGAAACTGCCGAAAAATCGTTGAATACTATGGGTAAAATGCTCGAGCATATGCGTTCATTGACTTTGGCCAGAGGTCAAAAATTTGAAAGGCTCGTAGAAGAATTTGATAGTATTTGCGCTCAAAAGGAAGAAGTAGCAAATAGCGTCCCCAATCAAGACTCAGAGAAAGCTTTACCAAGACAAGCATTTTATAAACTTCTGGAAGAATTTGATATTATTATGGATAATATTATGACTGCAGGCGAAATTTGCTCTACTGATAAAAATTGCTAAAAAGATGGTAGAAGCAATTTAAGCTTCTACATAAATAAGCCTTATATAAATTAATCTGTAACCTTCCTACTTCTCTTGCTCTTTTACTCTTAAACTTCTTATCTTTTAAGTAGCTATTATCCTAATTTTATGCTAACTTTTTTCTCATTAAATTGTGACTTGGGGTATATGAATATGAGTGAAAAAGAATTTGATTTAGTAGTTATTGGTGGCGGACCTGCTGGATATATTGGCGCTATTCGTGCAGCACAGCTTGGCATGAAAGTAGCTTGCGTTGAGAAGCGTAAAACTTTAGGCGGCACATGTTTAAATGTTGGCTGCATCCCTTCAAAAGCCCTACTGAATATGTCTGAGAAATTTGAAGAAGCAAATAAGCATTTTGCTGATATTGGCATAGAGACGCAAACTAAACTTAACTTATCAGTTATGCTTGGCAAGAAAGATAAAGTTGTTAGCGATCTAGTTAAAGGTATTGATGGGTTATTTGCCAAAAATAAAATTACTCGCCTACAAGGAACCGCAAAATTTATTTCCCCTACTCAAATTGAAGTCGACAATGAAGGAAATAAAGAAACTATCACAGGTAAAAAATACCTAATTGCTACTGGTTCAGATATTATGCCTCTAAAAGGGATTGAAATTGATGAAAAAAGAATTGTTTCCTCAACAGGTGCTTTGAGCATACTAGAAGTTCCGAAGAAACTTATTGTAATTGGCGGTGGCTATATTGGCCTTGAGCTTGGATCAGTTTGGAGGCGTCTTGGCGCTGAAGTTACAGTTATAGAATTTTTTGATAGAATTGTTCCAGCAATGGATCATGAAGTAGGTAATCAACTACATAAAGTTCTTGAGAAACAAGGAATGAAATTTAAGCTGTCTACTAAAGTAATGTCGGCTAAAGCTGGGGATAAAGAAGTTGAGCTTGAGCTTGAGTCGGCCGACGGTAAATCCAAGGAAAAATTATCTGCTGATTATGTACTTGTATCAGTGGGAAGAAAACCTCATACAGAAACTTTAAATCTATCCGCAGCAGGCGTTGAAATGGATGAAAGGGGTCGTATTAAAGTTGATGCTCATTTCAAAACAAATATTGCCAATATTTATGCAGTTGGTGACGTCATCCCTGGCCCAATGCTTGCGCACAAAGCTGAAGAAGAAGCAGTTGCTGCTGTTGAGATGATGGCAGGTAAAGCTGGCCACGTTAATTATAATACAATACCTGGCGTTGTTTATACTGCACCTGAAGTTGCTTTTGTTGGTAAAACAGAAGAAGAATTAAAACAAGCTGGTGTTCAGTATAAAGTTGGTAAATTTCCTTTCCTGGCAAATAGTAGAGCACGTGCAGTGAATGAGACTGATGGTTTTGTGAAAATACTTGCTGATACTAAAACCGATAGAATATTAGGTGTTCATATTATTGGATGTGACGCTGGAACTATTATTGCTGAGATGGTTGTTGCTATGGAATTCTATGCATCAAGTGAGGATATTGCACGCATTTGTCACGCACATCCAACACTAAACGAAGCCGTTAAAGAAGCCGCACTTGCAGTTGAAAAACGCACATTAAATATGTGATTATATTAAAGAGCTAATCGTGTAACAACTTTTAGCTCTTTAGCTTTTAATTAGGATTTACTTTTATTATTTTAGGACCTAGATTTTTAACCCATCCACCCGGTTCTTTTAAAATATAATGAGTTAAAAGAAGCGCAATAGCATTTATCCCTAGTCCCGGTATAAGGCTATTAAATCCAAGCACATTATCTAAATCATATAACTTCCAAATTAAAAAAGTTAATGCTCCAGCAAAAGCTCCAGCTAAAAAGGTTTTTGGGCTTGATCTAAAACCAAATAAACCAAACAGTAAAGGCATCGAAATTATAGGCACATAAAAACCTTGCACAAACAATGCAAGTCTCAATAAATTGTCAAATGATAATGCTATAAACACTGCAAATACTCCACTAATTAGGGTAAAGTACTTAGCAATATTTAGCTCAGCTTTTTCTGAAAGTTTATCTCCAAATATAGGCTTAACTACATCATGGGTAAAAGCTACGCTTGCGGCATTCAAACAAGAATCTGCTGTAGACATTACAATTGCAATCATACCTATAATTGCAATTCCCTTAAAGCCTGAAGGCATATAAGAATCAATTAAAAACATAAAGGCATTATTAGGAGTAAGTTCAGGGCAGAGAGCATGAGCTACTATTCCTGCCATACTTGCAAAAAAAAGATAAGGAATTAATACAAATCCAGTTGCTTTAAAAGAATCTCTCACCTGATTTATATCCTTTGCCATTAATATTCTTTGCATGGTTGAAGGCGAAGTTTCTGGAAAACAAAAGAAAAAGAACAACATTAGATATTCTAAAAAGGAAGGGTGATCGGCAACTTTAAAATATTCGATCGGTGTTCTTTTAAATAGCTCTTCATAACCATTTAGCACATTAAGTGAAAGGTTATATATCATTGGTATTGTTACAGCAAGAGTGATGAATTGTATGATATCAGTAAATGTAACAGAATTTATACCTCCAAAGCTTGAATAAGCAACAACAATAAAACAACTAGCAAAAGTTGCCGTTAAAATATCTAAATCAAGGAAATAACTAAAAAAAACTGATAAAGCCTTTACCTGACCGGCAAAAAACCCTATACATACAAGCGTACTTGAGATACCTGTTACATACCTAGCTGCTTTACCATATAACTCTTCCATTATTTCACCATTAGAAATTAAGCCTAGAAATGGTTTAAAACGTGGAGCTATTACATAGGCTATAATAAAATAATAAATTATAATGCCTACTGAAGCATACATATCTATCAACCCGATTGTAAAGGCTTCGCTAGCTAGCCCCATAATAGTACTTCCACCAATTTGTGTTGCACAAATAGTCATAATAAGTGTAGTAGTAGTAAAATTACGATCTCCAACTGCGTAATCTTGTATATTTTTTACGTTTCTGCCCGACCATAACCCAAGTACAAGTGTTAGTAGCAAATAGGCAATTATAATTATATAATCAATATTACTCATATTGTCTCCAGCATCAATTTAAGGTTTAAATATATTTCATTTATTTTACAATATATCATAAAATCATAAATTATAAAGAAGTTTTAACGAACTTAACGAAATATATTTATATTGTTAATTTAAAAGGTGAAAAGAATATTTTATATTATTTCTTCATAAATTTAAAGGAAGTTTAGTTTATAAATACTGATAACGGAGATCTTTATATAATGGTTTCTAAGTAATGTAACAAATTACTCTTTATAATTAATTTTGACTTCTTTAAGTGTAGTATTAAGTTTATCTATAATAGCCTGAGAGATGTTCAAGGTGGGGGAAACGTATATAACTACTGGGGCAGGCATTACTATATCATAACTGTTTTCGCGAGCTAAATCGCTGATGATTTTAAGTATTTCTTCATGCACTTTATTCATTGCTTCAGAAAATGCTTGCTCAATTTTACCTTTACTCTCTTGTGCTTCACGCTGAAGATTAGATACATTTTTATTGAAGTTCAAAAGTTCATGCTCAAAGTCTTTCTCAGAGATCACCCCTCTTTTCCTTGATAATTCTTCTTCTAATTTTTTTAAATTAGCTGTTTTATTATCCATTTGCTTCTGAATATTTTTGCTAATCTCCTCAATACGATTTTTTACTGACTGAACAGCGAATGATCTTTCCAGAACCATTTGTACGTCAACAACAGCAATATTACTCTTTTTCTGTTCATAAGCTTCAGTAGAAGGGATAGGCAAGTTACTAAATATAAGTATAGAAATAACAGAAATTATTTTTTTTAAATTCATAATATGTCCATACATCGATCTAGTAAAAACTTTAGTGCTATTATATTTCATAAGGTTCAAGATGCTTCATACGCAAAGAAGCATCTTGTTTATTCAAATGATTAAATTCTTGCTGCAAATCTTAAATGGAATCTTTGCTTTTTATCATAGCTTTTTTTCTTGAATGGGAAACCAAAATACACTTCAATCGGTGCAAATCTAGTCAACCAAATAAAACCAAAACCATAAGAAGCGCGTGGCGTTTTAGAATTATGTATATCATCTTTTGAATATAAATGCGCCTGATCTTTTCTAGCCTTACTTATATCATAATTCCATAACGCTGCTGTATCCACGAAGACAGCACCTTGCACATCAAGCTCTTTAGGAAGACCAAGTGGGAAGGTTACTTCTGCCGTACCAGTATAAAAGTTCTGACCACCAATCGCCTCAGTTGTTCTTTTATCTCTTGGGCCAATACCACTACCAGCAAAACCTCTTAAATTATAATCCCCAACATTAAACCTGTCTTGAATTTTAACAATAGAGCCACCCCAACCACGGATATTTCCTGCTTCACCCTTAAGCTTAACGGTAATTTTATTATTATAGAATGATTTAAAAATTTTGCCTTCAACTTCATGTTTCAAATATTTTGTATCACCACCAAGGCCCGCAGCTTCCTGCGACACACTTACCAAATAACCATTTTTAGGAATTATCCTACTATCAGTTCTATCATAGGTAAGAGTATGTCCTATAGAAGAAGTCAAAGTTGTACCTTCTTGTTCTCTGATATGAAATGAGGAGTCTTTGCTTGCACCTTTAACTGTTTCTTTCTTTAAGGTATAATCTATATTATGTCTTAAATATTCACTAATATCGTAAGCAACTCTTGGACCACCGCCAACGCCCGTAATGTTATAAGGCTGCTCATCTTTAGAAGATTTCCCCCTTCCTTTATTTGTAAAATTCATAAATCCATTAAACCCTACAAGTACATCTCTATCCATAAAGTAAGGATCTGTTATGCCACCATAAAAGCTAGTTCTTGTTTTTGTTCTATTAACACCAAAATCAAGTTCTCTACCTGTTCCCACTAAGTTCTTTTCAGTAAAATCGATGGAAGTAAATAATCCTGAAAGCGTATTATAACCCACTTGCAAGCCTATTGATGAGGTGGATTTATCAGAAACCTCAACATCTAAATCACGTCTATCTGCTTGATCTGTTGGTCTCAGCCCTACTCTTACAGTTTCAAAATAATCTAAATTTCTTAAACGCTGTTCACTACGCTCAACTTGCGCCTGATTATATAAATCACCCTCAGCAACTTTAAACTCTCTTCTTATAACTTTTTCGCGAGTTTTGACGTTACCATGAATATTTATTTTATTGATATAAACTTTTCTTGCTTCTTGGACAACAAACTGTACATTAACTATTTTATTTCTATAATCTTTATTTTCAGCTGGTACTACTTCTACTTGTGGATAACCATGTGTTGCAAGCTCATAACTAAGCTTATCTGCTATATTCTCAAGAGCTTTAGAGTTATAAGTTTGCCCAGCTTTTATATCAATATATTTTTCTAGTAATTTATTATCAATTTCATTAAGTTTATTCTGAATCTTAATTTCACCAAAATTATACTTTTCTCCTTCATCAATCGAATAAACAACATTAAAATGGTCTTTAGCTGGAGAAAGTTCAGCAGTTGCAGAAATTACTCTGAAATCAGCAAAACCAACAGATGTATAGAAATCTCTAAGTAAATCTTTATCATACTCCATTCTATCTGGATCATATGCATCATCGGTACTCATAAATCTCCACCAAGCAGATTCTTTAGTGAGAATTACTGTTTTAAGCTCGCCATCTCTATAATTTTCGTTACCGACGAAATAGATTTTTTTAATAGAAGTTTTTGGTCCTTCTTTAATTTCATATGTTAAGTTTACTCTATTATTTTCAAGAGGCTCTATTTTTGAAGCAACATCGATGGAGAAACGTCCTTTTCTTTTATATAATTCTTTGATTTTATCAATGTCAAACTTTACATTTGCAGCGCTAAGAGATTCACCAGATCTCATAGTGAGTTCCTTTTTGATGATATCTGAAGAAATTTTAGAATTTCCTTTGATGTTTACTTTATTTACAAAAGCATTTTCTTGAACAGATACTATTAAATTTCCATCTTGAAACTTTATTTCAATATTTTCAAAAAGTGAAGTAGAATACAGGCTTTTTATTGATGCATTTTGTTTATCCGCACTAAATTTATCGCCTTTTGCAAGATTCAAATAACTTATAATAGTTTCTTTCTCAACTCTCTTATTTCCCTTTACGATAATATTAGAAATTGTATCGCTTGCATTAGCTGGAGTGATAAAACTAGTTGATGCAATAAGCACTGCATATGAACAATATTTATATATTTTCTTCACGAGTCTACCTTCAAAATGAATTATATAACCAAAAATGTTTTATCCTATAATAAAGCAAATTACAATAGATCTCTTACATTACTATAGATTTTAAAATTAATTTCATAAAAACTGAGACTAAAGATCATTTTATTATGTATATCTTAATTGATAATTTTTTTATTCGGTAAGCAAAGGTTTAAGTAAGTCATGTAACGATTCACACTTTTATCGTATAGAATCATAAAACCTACCATTAAAATATTGAGAATGATATTTTTTATGGTTGAAAATCCAAATTAATTTTATATCTTTGAGTTATATAAATGTTATTTATGAAATCAAGAACCTAAATATCTGAAAGATATAAAATTAATATTAAAAGCTTTTAATTGCATCCATATTTCATAGTTTATTTTTTATTATAATTTTGGTGAAGCGTTAGTATATATGTAATGGCTATAAAATTAAGCAATTATATTATAAGTGAGAAATATAAATATTAAGAGATAGAGGGGTATTATGTCTAAAGCCAAAAATAATGAAATTTATGATATTAGCTCTGATTTAAATAACCTACAAATTGAGAGCAATAAGTTAGAACAAGAAGAAAACCAAAAGTCAAAGCAAAGCAAAGACTCTGTCGAAGAAGTAAAAAAGCAATTATTGATGACTCTTCAATATAAAACACTTTGCAATAAGCTTCAAAAGGCAACTGAAAGTTCTTTAAAAGAATTTATAGATAAAAAAGAGAAAGAAATTGATCAATTTCTTATTGTAACTCAATTGGGATTAAAGAAAGAATCCGACACGCAAAGAGCTGCTTTTCAAGAACAACTTGCAGCTAAAAGAGCAGAACTAATAAAAGAAAAGGACGCTGAAGTACAAAAAGTACTTGATCAACGTATCGCTGAAGTAAAGAAGATTATTGCGCCCTTGAAGGGAGTAAATGTCATGATTGATGCTAAGGATATTGAGCATCAACAAACAGTGAAAGCAAATGCAATTTTAGTAGATTTAAAAAAAAAGATTGATATACAGCTTAAGGATACAAATAATAACCTTAAAGAAAAATATCAGAAATTATTCGATGAAAATGAAAAAGAGATATATGACTTAATTAATACTAGAAAAACTTTAGTAGAGGGAAAGAAGGAAGAGTTATTATCAAAGTTACTCAAAGCTTACGAAGAGTCCGATAAAACAAGCCTAGATTTAGCTTAAAAAGATGCTATTCATTTTACCAACGAACTTCCGCATTTATTAGGATTAGATAATAACGAAGAATCATATTATATCGTTTAACTTAAAGCTCAATCTTATATGAAGGTTTAAATGAGCAGCTAGATTCATACAGTTAAATGCTTTTCCAAAATTTCTATATTCGAAGCTGGTGTATACATATAAGTATAAAATGCTACCCAGCTTTGATTTAAGTTAAATTATAATCCAGCTTTACATATATAGCGTTTACCATATCCCCCTATAAATTCAGTACACATAAAACCTAAAGCTTTATAAAAATTTACAGACTAATCATCCGTCTCAGCTTGAAGAGAATTTACATTATAATGTTTTATAATGTAATCAATTAGCTTCTTTCCAATACCGCGTCGTTGATAATTCAGCAAAATGCTTATATGTCTTATTTTAACATGGTAATCAGAGAGAGCAACTCCAATTACCCCTATCATTTTACTATTTAAAAAATAGCCAATCAAATAATTATCTTTTGGCTTATAGCTATTTAAAACTTTGTGAATCTTTTTATTAGTAAGATTCCCGATACTTAAAGCGATCACCTCTGGTAACATCGGATGCAAATGATCGATAATTTGGAAGGACTCTTTGACATGCATTAATGCTACAAACCCTTTAAAGCTGCATATACTTCTCTGCCCTCAGCAAGCAATATATTATATGTTCTGCACGCTGCTGCTGTACTCATTATATCAATACTGATATTATATATTGAGAGCGCATGAGATAATTTAAAAGGTGCAACATGATGACTCTCGCCTAGGCCTACTAGCAATATAATATTACCCATTGAAACTTTACTTGTAACATCTTTAATTATTGTCTCAAAAGATTCTTTTGAAATATTATCAATATTACAATTATCCCATGGCCAAATTTTATCACGTGAGATAATAATATTGCCAATATACCTTTCTTCATTTATAAGAAAGCTGCCTTTAGAATAGCCGGTAATAACATTATAAGTATCTGGAATTACTGGGGTTATATCCATCTAAATTATCACAAATTTAATTTTTTAGGTTTAACTAAACTCATCCAACTATCTATTAATAATCTTGTAATTATTATTGCAGAAAACATTGAAGCAATTATCCCTGCGGTCAAGGTTACAGCGAATCCTTTAATCGCGCCCACCCCAAAATTATATAATAAAATAGCAGCTATAAGAGTTGTAATATTAGAGTCTGCAATAGTAGAAAATGCTGATTCAAAACCATTTTTCACTGCATAAAGCGACGATACCCCTTTTCGAGATTCTTCTCTTATACGCTCATATATAAGAACATTTGCATCAACTGCCATACCGATTGTTAGGATTATACCAGCGATTCCAGGAAGTGTAAGTGTTGCCTGGAACATTGAGAGTATTGCTATTAAGTATACTAAGCTAAGAGTAAGCGCAATATTTGCAAACATACCAAAAGCGCCATATGTCCAAAGCATAAAGAGTACTACCCCTGCAAAGCCAATTACCCCAGCAAGTGTTCCAGCTTTAATAGAATCTTCCCCAAGATTAGGTCCAACTGTTCTCTCTTCAATAACTTTAAGTGGAGCAGGAAGCGCACCTGACCTTAAAAGAAGGGCAAGCTCACTAGCTGACTGCATACTATAACTTCCTGCAATTGAGCCTCTTCCACCAATTATAGGCTCTCTGATTGAAGGTGCAACAAGAATTCTCTTATCAAGCACTACAGCAAGTCTTTTACCAACATTACTTTTAGTAACATCTGCAAATAATTTAGCACCTAACGTATTGAAAGAAAATTCTACAATTGGCTGTTGAAATTGGTCAAAACCAACACGAGCATCATTTAGCAGATCACCATTTACTACGGTTTTCTTCTTTATCAGCACATAATATTCTTCACCTTGAGCAGCATCACTTTTAATTAATTCCGATCCCACAGGCACAACTCCTCTTAAAGCATCTTCTATGCTTACAGAATCATCAACTAAATGAAAAGTTAATTTTGCTGTTTTCCCAAGTAGGTTTTTCAAAGTAGAAGGATCTTCAAGCCCTGGAACCTGAAGTAAAATATTATTTTCACCTTGTCTTTGAATGATAGGTTCTTTAGTTCCTGTCTCATCCACCCTCATTCTTATTATCTCAATTGATTGCTCAATGAGTTTTAATTTAAGGTCTGTAATTTTTCTTTCACTATATTTAAGTTCAATTTTATCATCCCTAACTTCAACCTGCATAGTATTATCAAGAGATTTAAGAGCAGATTGCATTTTTGGTAAATCTTCTTTATCGCGCAGTAAAAATGTTATTTTATCGTTATGAGCTTGTAGGTTTTTATATCCAAGTTTCTTATTTCTAAGCTCTTGACGAATCGAGTCAGCCTGAATCTCCAATTGATCAATTAAATATTTATCGAAATCAACATTCAATAAAAGATGAGAGCCACCTCTTAAGTCTAATCCTAAATTTAATTTTGAATTAGGTAACCAGCTATATTTTTCGGATGAAGTAAAATTTGGCAAAAAATAAATTAGGCTTATTAATGTTACCAACATTGATATAATTATTTTCCAGGCATTCATCGACTGCACTTGATTCCTCATTAAAATAAAAGATAAACTAGTGTAATTATGTATTATTATTTATAGCTTTGAATAATTTAAAATTAATCGGTTACTTCTTAGCGGGCGAGGCTTTTTTAGACTCTACCTTTCTATCTAAAAATTCTGCAATTGAAGATCTTAGTATCTTTATCTGTACATCTTTAGCAATTTCAAGAAGCGCTGTATTTTCTTTTTCATCAACTTTAACTATAGTACCAAAAATACCGCCAAGAGTTACTACAGATTCACCTTTCTTGACCTGCATTACCATTTCTTCATGTTCACGTCTTTTCTTTTCCTGTGGGCGAATAAGTAAAAAATACATCACAAAAAATATTAAAACGATTGGCACCATACTCATCCATCCAGACTGAGTATCCATTGGCACAGCAGGAACTGGCTCTTGCGCTATTTGGGTTGAAGCCACTACATTATTAGTATTATCCATCATATTTCTCCTATATAAGCTTTATATATAAAATATTAAAAAGTACGGTTAAAGCTTTTAACTCAATTATATTAACCGCATCAAACGATTATAACTTAACACCTATTATATTTTAGTCAAGGTAAAGTCTAAATAGGTTATATTTATTTTTGCTGATCTTTTAAAACTTCATTTATAATTTTAGTCATTCTTTTTTTATCATATGGCTTTGATATATAGGCTGCAATACCCATTGAAAAAGCCTTAGCAATCTCGACATTATCCGATGCTCCAGTTTGTAGAACAACAGGAGTTCTTTTCATTTTAGGATCATTTTTCATTTCAGCAAGTACATCTAAACCATAAATATCTGGCATCATTAAATCAAGAAAAACTAAACAAAACTCCTCCTCTCTAAGAGACTTTAAAGCACTCTCTCCGCCATCTGCAGTAACCACTTCAAAACCAGCAGATTGCAATATTAAGCTACCAGAAATTAAACAAGATTGCTCGTCATCAACTAACAATACTTTCTTATTCTGTAATTTAGAATGCACATGATCATTTTCATGCTCAAACGATGGAGCTTCTAATTTACTTTGTGGTGGAGAGGGTATTATAAATGAAAATGTAGCACCTTTATCTTCATTATTTTCAGCCCATATTTTACCATTATGAGCATGCACTATCTCTGAAGATATAGCAAGACCAAGACCGGTACCTCCTGCTTTAGTTTTTGTTCTAGAACTTTGTGTAAATGGTTGAAAAATTACACTCAACTCACCCTCTGGTATCCCTGGCCCCATATCTTTAATACTTACCATTATCCCAGTTTTAAACGCTTCATTCCAATCTTCAATATTAACTTGTTCAAGCTTTACAGTAATAGTACCTTTATCTGTAAATTTTAAAGAGTTTGATAAAAGATTTCTTACAACTTGGGCTATTCTATTGCGATCTGCAAGTACTTTAGTATCAAGAGAAATTTGAATAAGCTCGATTTCCACATCTTGTTTTAAATTAAAAATCTCTAACTCATCGATAATTTCTTTGACTATTTCCTGAAGATCAGCTTTCTCCATATCAAAAAGCATTTTCCCTGAGTCAAACTTAGATAAATCAAGTAGATTAGAAACTAATGATATTAATCTATTACTATTACTGGCTACAGTTTTTACATAAGCATATCTTTCATTATCGGAAAGTCGCTGCCATTGTTCTACAAGTTCTGTAGATATCCCTGTTATACCTTGCAAGGGCGTACGAACTTCATGACTAATATTATTTAAAAATTCAGTTTTGACATTAAGCGCTTGCTTTAAAGTATCAGTTCTTTTCTGAACTTTATCTTCCAGTTCAGCATTCATTATCTCTAATTTATTTTTTGCATCAATAACTGCCTTTATCATTTTCTCCTTATGGTAGAGGAAAAACACCCCTATCAATAATGCAAAGCTATTTAAATAGATTGTCAAATATAAATTTTCTTTAATAAAGTAGATTTCAAGATGACCAGTACGTAACATATATATTGTATAACCAAGCGCAAAGCCAAGCGGTAATATTACGGTAAAAGTTATCCAGTCTACTAGTAAAACTAAAATAAATATCGATAGAGTTGCATTAATTAACCAAGTAGTCGCAAATCCGCTTACTAAAAGCGTATAGGTCGACATTAGTGGCAAGCAAAATAATAACGTCACATGCCAGTAAAATGGTAGGGTTCTTGAATCGTAATTCTCTTTATCTAAATCCTTTGACTGATATTTAAGGATTAACATAAAACATAAAATACTTGCTATTATCCTTAGAATCAAGGTTAAGTAATCATTGATAGTTTCATGTGTCCATACGAAATAAGGTATAATGTAATTAATAGTACCAAATACACCAAAAGCTACATAGTAAGCTCCGTGAAGCTCTACCCTGGAAGCAGAAAAATCTACTAGCCGATCAAAAATAGATTCTGAAAAAATATATTTAATATAGGACACAACTTTTGCAAGAAATCTATATTTTGTTTTAATAAATTTAATCAATACATAACTCAAAACCTTTGTTAAGCTTCTTTGCTCCAAATAACATAAAACAATAGTAAGATATATAGATTGAAGAATTACTGCTGGAATAATAGCTATAAAGCTCGAATAAACATTAAATATATTATCTATAGCAAAAATTGATATAAGACAAATAATACATGAAGAAATATAGGCTCTTTGCGCAAACTTAATATCATACAAACCTAGAACTAAGAGAGGAATTATAGGAGCCCATATCTTATAGGCGTAATAAATAATATCCTGGGTCAAAGGAACATTAATAACAAAAAATGCAACGCCTACTCCTAAGATTATTCCAATAATACGCAGCAATTTCAGATGAGTCTCTAAACGAATATTAAGTCCTAAAATAGGTAATAAGATATCATTAACTACTGCGATTGTTGCTGAGTTTAATTGGGAATCAGCAGTCGAAATTATAATAGCAAGCAACCCTATAGCTACAAAACCTTGATTGATTTCAGGAAGTACCGACTCAATTATATTAGATAAGTTAAAATTTGGCTCAACTCCAGGTATCATCAACAGTGAGAGAATACCATTAAGACCTGCAATAATTAGGAATGGAATTATAATAATTCCTGTTATATATAAAGTTTTAGCACTTTGTTTTTGATCTCGACAAATTAAAATTCTTTGAATAGAAACTGGATCTAGGGAAAAAATAGCAAGAACAACGAACGTTAACAAACAATGATTAACATTTTGTTTGCTAACTAAGTGATGGAACTTTGTAGCGGGAAGCACTTCCCAGAAAGCATCATACCCCCCTAGTGATTCAATCCCTAGATTAAATAAAATTGGTATAGTTATGATGAGTATTAAACATTGCATTAGGCTTGTATTAATTATACCCTTTATACCTCCTAGAGATGAATATATAATAACCCCTCCAAGCCCTATAAAAATGCTAAAAATAGGTTCAATACCAAAAAAATAGTAAAATATATTAATAATTAAGAGAGCTTGCGCACAAATCACTATAAGACTATAGGCTAAGTTTATTACTCCGGTTAATATTCTTGCCTCTTTACCGTATATATAGCCTATTATTCCACTAACGCTTAAATTATCTCGATAAGTGTAAATTTTATGGGCTAAGAATTTTGCAGTAATTATTCTGTTTATTGAAATGCCGAGAGTTATAAAAATACTTATTAGGCCTATTTGGCTGTTTCGTTCAGCACTCCATACTAAAGATTCACTACCTATAATAGTTACAAAAATTGCAGAAACTACTCTGGCTGTTGAATAGTTTGCATTACCAATTGTATAATCTATCGAAGTTCTGACTTTTATTCCAGAAAACACCCCTACAAGGAGAAGGCCAGATAAATATATTAAGGGTATTACTAGATCTAACATATTATTTGATTTCTTTTACTGAATAATAAGAACAAAATACGATTTAAGCAAGTAGTTACTAGGATCCATAAGGCAACCGGTAATTTATATATTTAAAAGTTTAAATTAAAGTTAAGTAATATTAATATAATTATCCCCTTAAGTCAAAATGATTTTATAAAAATTTAAACATCTCTTGAAGGAACTTTTATATACATTCATGGATGAGGTTAAAACATTTGAGAAGTACATCACTATTAAATTAATAGGTAAATTATTGCTTAC
>JAJFBM010000008.1 GCA_020697135.1 Rickettsiaceae bacterium | reverse complement strand
ATAAGCATCTTTTTATCTTTAAGCCAGAATATAACTATTCTTGATTTCTTTGGTAGCAAAATTGGCTACAAAGGTATTGAATATTTAGCTGCAGGTCTTGCTCAAAATAACTCACTAAGAGAATTAGGTCTCGCAGGGAATTATATTGGAGATAAAGGATTAGAATGTTTGGTTGATGCTTTAAAAGGTAAGCCTCATTTCAGAAAACTTTGTTTACTTGAGAATGGCCTCACTAATGAAAGTGTCAAATATATTGCTGATCTTTTAAAGAAAATCCCAGGCTTAAGCGAGCTTAATTTAAAATATAGTTGGATAAATGAAGAAGGATTAAAATACCTTGTTCCTTTCATAAAGAAAAGTAATTTAACTTCCCTTGAATTAGCAGATGGTGGTAGCGGATGTGGTTCTTTAAAAGATGAAATAAAAATTGCAGAAAGTTTAATAGAAATATTAAGCGAAAATAAAACTCTGACTCACTTCCTAGTAGGTTATTATTTTGAGGATTCAGAGTTGAATTTAAAAATGGCAAATGCTTTAAGCTTAAATAGCTACGTATATAAAATGTTTGAAAACTATATATTTTCCTTAGGTTTTTCAAGCAATGAAGCAGATACGAAATATCATAAAGATATTATAAACTATATTTGTTTAGAAAATAAAAAAAACGTTGAGTCTATCCAAGCGGTAATCCAAAAAGCTATTGCCTATTGCACTGATCATAAGCCCAATTTAACTACTGAAGACCTAAATATTCTAACAATAAAAGATAAAGATTTTGTCAAAGCGCAACTTAACGCTCATCCGGAATGGCTTGAGATTCACGATAAAGAGCCGCTTGCGGTGGAAGAGTTTTATTCCGCTCTGGAAGAGTGCAGTAGGGCTACTAACCTTGATCTTATAGGGGTTTAGTATAGAGTGTTTTTTCTCAAAGCTGAAGCCAAACCAACATTTATCAAAAAGAAAGGACAATTATGCCAAAAGACATTTCAAAGCTACTGATTACTAAGGATTCTATTTTACCTCTAACCCAAGAGGAATTTATTAAAGAGCATCAAACTATTCAGGAACTTACTGTAAGAGAGTTGAAAATAGAAGAGCAAAATCAAATTATTTATATATTACCCCTAATAGCTTATAACTACCATCTAAAGCATTTAAGCATTAGTGGGTGTAGAGGTGTAAGCTTAGCTAATGTCGAAATGTTAGCTGAAGGTTTAAAAGCCAATAATTCTCTTAACAAAGCTTGGTTTTTCGGTAATGGATTAGGAGATGAGGGGGCCAGTAAGATTTTAGCAGCTTTAAAGGGTAAGAAGCATTTTAAGGGTTTATCACTTTATAGCGAGGGTTTAACGAATGCTAGTGCTGTTAACATAGCGGAATTTTTACAAGCAAATCCGAATCTAGCGGAATTAAATTTAGGGTTAAATCTATTTAACCATGAAACTACAGGCTATCTTGCTCCTTTTATAAATAAGAGCAATTTAATCTCTTTTAGATTTGCTAGTGCTGAAATTGTTCATTCTGATTATAAATCCTGTATCGAGCATGTTATAGAGATGTTTGATGGTAACAAAAGCTTGACTACGATTAAGAGTACTTTTCATCAGAAAAACGATAGGGATTTGGATCAAAAATTGTTAATTGCTTTAGAGGCAAATCATTATATAACTTGGATATTTGGTCATGATTATAGAATGAACTACCAAGAGAATATTAATAATATTGAAATAATCTTAGAGGGAAACAAACACAATGTTGAGTCTATCCAAGCAGTAATCCAAAAAGCTATCACATATTGCGCTAATCATCAGCAAAATTTAACGGCAGAAGAGCTAGATATACTTACTAATAAAGATAAAGACTTTGTCAAAGCGCAACTTAATGCGCATCCGGAATGGCTTGAAATTGAGGGGAGAGAGCCGCTTGAGGTTGAAGAATTTTTACACGAGATTGAGCAATATTTTGTAGATACAACTCTAGCTGGTATAACTGATGTGCTGGTGTAGTATATTTAATTCTTCTTAAAATAATATTCTAAACTTTACCCACAATACATTGCTATCTGTGGTTGAAATTCTTGGTTGAAATCTTTTTTAATCTAACTATAGTTTATTTAACGAAGTTATTTTCAGATAAAAGGAAATTAATTATGAGAAACCGAACAAATTTGGAGCTGAAAAAATTTAAAAATGACAACTCTAAAGTTACATTACTTGCAATTCATTTTGTTCAGAATGATTCTATTAATTTTAAGAAGTTATTCAGCAAAAACCCTTCAATAAATAAACTTAATCTTTCCTCTATTGAAGTTCATAAAGAGAACTTAATAAATTTAAGTAATATTTTAGCTTCAAGCGCCTATAATATTACCTCGCTTAACTTTTTTGGAAGTAAAATAGGAATTTCCGGTGCAAAGCTTTTATCTAATGGATTAAAAAATAATTATACTTTAAAAAGTCTGAATCTTTCATGCAATGAAATACAGGATGAGGGGTTAGGTTATCTAGTAAAAGCTTTAAAGGGTAAGACTACTTTTAAAGAATTTTCTTCATTATTCAAAAATGGTATAACCAATGACGGTGTTATTCATATAGCTGAATTACTTGAAAATAGTAATATAACAAAAGTAGAATTAAAATATAATGATATAGGTAAAGACGGTATAAAAACATTGACTCCTTATATACAGAATAGTAAATATTTAACTCATTTAAGTTTATATAGTAATAAAATAATTGAGGAAGGAAGAAATGATTTAGAAAATATCAGAAGCCTTGTTGAAGATGTTATAAAAATTTTACAGTGCAATAAGTCGCTGACTTTTTTTCATATTATACCTTATTTACTAATAAAAGATTTACCACAAGAATTTAATAAAATTCTTACTAATATTTATAGACATAAATATGTTGAAGGCGTTGTAGTACTTCCTGAGAGGTACTACTCTTCCGATAATAAATTGATAACTTTAAAATCAGCTTATAAAAATAATCAAGATAATGTCAAAACTATTCAAAATATCATAAAAAAAGCAATTAACTATGTAAAAAATAATAAGGAAAATCTATCTCAAGAAGAACTCAGTATTTTAACAGTAACACACAAAGACTTCGTCAAAGCGCAAGTGAATGCTAATCCGGAATGGCTTGAGAATGAGAGAAGGGAGTCCCTTGAGGTGGAAGAGTTTTTTCAAGAGCTTGAGCATTTATCTCTAGCAGGTATGAGTGATGCTCCGGTGGTATAAAATATGGTAAGTTTTGCTGCTATAAAAGAAATTTATATAATAGCAGTTTCTGATTTTACTAATTACCGAACATTGATTCAAGTTATTTAATATTAGGTATTAAAGGATGTATCATTACTTCCTCTGTATGTTGGTAGTGAGGATCCTCTAATACATAAGGCAATTCTTGTTTAATTTGAGGGTTCTCGCTAAGATATTTCATATTCCTAAGTAGATTTATAAATTCTTCGTAATTGCTAATTTTTTTATTTAACTCATCATATTCTAATTGATAATCAAAGCTTATATCTTTCCCTTTTTCTATCCTATCGCATGTATCATTAATGAACTCCTTTATAGAAAATGCTTGGCTCAATAGAGATTGCATATCAGGCGCTAATGATAAGTCTATATTTTTTAATGTTTCATAAATCTGATTTGTTATATCGCTGATTCTATTTATATATTTGTCAAATTTTGATTTATCCATATATTCTACTTAAGCATTGATTGAAATAATCTTCTCTATAATTATACATATATTTACTTCAAAGCTAAAATACTATAATTTATTCACATAAAAATGAAAATTTATATAAGCACTTATGCTAATCTACCAAAAACATATTTTTAAACATTTGCTTAGCCTTTTTGCGCTTATTTGCTTTGTTTGCACAGGTATTGTGTGGCTTAGTCAAGCTCTGAAACTTGTTTATTTAGTCACTAAAGGAATTTCTATTAAGACTTTTTTCATTTTAACTTTACTGACTCTTCCGTCACTGCTTCTAACAATCATTCCAATTTCAGCATTTCTTAGCACTCTTTATTATTATAATAAAATTAAGAATGATCGAGAAATGATTGTTATGGAGAATTGTGGCCTAAATTATTTACAAATTGCCAAACCTTCAATATTTTTAAGCTTAATTCTTGCAGCCATATGCTACTCAATCTCACTATATTTACTGCCTTTATCGTATGGTAAGCTTAAAACAAAGCTAGACTCTCTAAAAGAAAGCTACTCTACAGCGCTGCTGCAAGCTAAAACATTTAATCCAATTTCTAAAAATGTAACATTATATTTTGACAAAAAACATAATAATGGGTCCCTTGGTGGCCTCGTTGTTTTTGATTATCGAGAACAAGACAAGCCAGCTATTATTTTTGCTAAAATTGGTAAAATAATGATTAGGCCTGATAGTCTTGTTTTTAGACTTGCGCAAGGAAGTAGGCAAAATACTAATGCGGAGGGCAATATTGAGTTAATGGATTTCGATGATTTAATAATCAATATTCAGTCTAACGCTTCTAAGCGAAAGCGTGAAGCAACAGATATTCAAGAAAAATATTTATATGAATTATTTTCCCCTAAAACTGAAGAGAGTATATTTAGAGTAAGTAAGCTTAGAGCAGAGGGGCATCAACGTCTGGCTTGGCCTTTATTTAATATTGCGCTCATTATGGTTGCGCTTGCGACAATAATCCCTTCAGTCTATAGCAGAAGAGGTAATATAAAGCCTTTGCGTGATGCAGCTTTGATTGCAATTGGAATTGTCATGTTGAATTTTACTATAAGTAATTTATCGATAAAAAACCATTGGCTTGATTATTTTATCTATTTAAACTTATCAATGGCTATATTAATTTCCTATAATAAACTTCGGGAGAAACAATGAGCTTTGTAGATTTGAGATCTTTTCTAGAAACATTAGAGAAAAAAGGTTGGCTTAAGAGGATTAAAGAGCCTGTCTCAGCAGAGCTTGAGTTAACGGAGATAAGCCGTAGAGTGCTTAGTGCTCAAGGTCCAGCCTTACTTTTTGAAAATGTCTATAAAGTGGGGGGTGAGCAGTCGCCTTATAAAGTACTAACCAATTTATTTGGAACAATAGATAGAATAGCGCTTGCGCTAGGTGTTGAAAAAGATAGACTTCGTGAACTTGGTGAAATGCTTGCATTCCTAAAACATCCTGAACCGCCACAAGGTTTTAAGGAGGCTTTAAGTATGTGGCCTTTAGTTAGAAAGGTGCTTGCTATGCGCCCTGAAATAGTTAAAAAAGCTCCATGCCAAAGTAAAATTTATCAAGGTGAAGAGATTGATATATTTCATTTTCCTATTCAGAAATGCTGGCCTAAAGATATCTCGCCACTTATTACTTGGCCACTTGTTATTACTAAAGGCCCAACATCTGAGCGGATAGATGATTATAATATGGGTATTTACCGAATGCAGCCAATTGGAAAAGATAAACTTATCATGCGGTGGCTCAAACATAGGGGGGGAGCGGCCCATCATGATCGCTGGAGTAAAATAAGGAAAGAACCATTACCTGCAGCTGTCGTAATAGGCGCTGATCCTGCAACTATATTATCTGCAGTGCTGCCTCTACCTGATAATATATCTGAATATAAATTCTCAGGCGTACTTTCAGGTTCGAGGCTTAAGCTAGTCGAATGCAAAACTATACCGCTTAATGTGCCAGCTAATGCTGAAATTGTGCTTGAAGGTTATGTTTCATTTGATGAATATGCAGATGAAGGCCCATTTGGCGACCATACTGGTTACTATAATGATGTAGAGAAATTCCCTGTATTTAAAATTACAGCAATTACAACAAGAGAAGATCCAATATACCATTCTACCTATACTGGTAAACCACCAGATGAGCCGTCAGTTTTAGGAGAAGCTTTAAATCAATTATTTGTACCAATTATTCAGAAGCAATTTCCTGAAATTGTAGACTTCTGGCTACCACCTGAAGGTTGTTCATATCGTGTTGCAGTTATCTCAATTGATAAAACATATGCAGGTCAAGCTAAGCGTATAATGATGGGGATTTGGTCATATCTTCGCCAATTTGTTTATACTAAATTTGTAATAGTAGTAGATAAAGAAATAAATATACGGGACTGGAAGGAAGTTATTTGGGCAATCTCAACACGGATGGATCCAGCCCGCGATATTACAATTATTGAAAATACCCCAATAGATTACCTTGACTTTGCCTCACCCGAATCAGGTCTTGGTGGAAAAATAGGCCTTGATGCTACCAATAAACTGCCGCCTGAAACCAAACGCGAATGGGGTGAAGAAATAGATATGGACCAAGAGGTAATAGATAAAATTACTAAGAATTGGTCTAAATTTGAGTTTTAAGTTGTAGCGTTCTCCCCTAAAATTCATCTTAGTAACCTCCTAATAATATATTATAATTACCACGTAATCTCTGTATAAAAAAAATAGGGGGAGGGGGTATCGAGGTTAGTCATTGCGAGCCAATCCGTCGAAGCCTTGGCGAAGGCTGGATTGCCGCGCTCTCCAGCCTATAATCATGCTGAATTAAGTTCAAGCTAAAGGTGGCTTAAGCTCATGACACTTAAATATGCAAGTAGTAAACCACCTTACTTTTTATGCCAAAAAGTCTGTAACATTATATTTGTGTTTTATCTTAAGAATTAATTATAATAAAATCGCTCTCTGGTGTAGTTGCTCCGAGAGCACCCACTTCAGTATGAGCCTGCTGTACATTATCCTGCACAGACTCAACGCCATTACCCTGTAATAAAACACTAATTAAAATTTCTGCTTCCTCTGACACCTTTTCATTACAAAGAATATCATAGAGATTTTTTTTCGATAATTCGAAGTAATTTATAAACCCTTCATGTGCTTTATGAATATCGTTAGATTGCATATCTTCTAGAGCAAGTTGAAGTTTAACATGACCAAATTTAAGTTTAACCTGCTTATATAAGTCACCCAGCTCACTTATATAATTATCAGGGTTAGTAGATGCAATTATAGTATACATTTTAAGTTGGTTATTATTAGGATTTTCATAAGCAACTTTTGCCCACTCTAATAGTTTAAACGCATCATCTTTTGTTAAAGAACTTTTTACTAACATAATTACCCCTTAAAATTAATGAATTCTAATTGTAAATTAAAATACTTTTATCCAACTGTCAATAGTTTTAATTAACCCTGCTCCTTCAGCCTATATAATCCATAAACCATGACCATAAGAGACCATAATTCTACCATTGGAGCAACGCCTGTCAGCAGCGGTACAGCTGTAGGTAATTGGCTTAAGATAATCGGCACAACTGATGCAAACATAACCAGGCGGAAAGAATCTTTGATTAAAGCCTTGCCGACAAACATATTCAAGAATATATATATAATTACGACATTCATTATTTTAAGAAGCAGAATATATAATAGATTAATTATTAATAAAATCGGGAAGATAATATAAGTAAATACCTTAAGAGTATTCTCAAGCACTTGAGCTAGAATCTTTTTTATTTCGATAAGAGTTAAGATTTGAGCAGAATTACTTAAACCACTAAAACTTAAAATTTTATCATATTCAATATTATAAACTGAATTTGTAGATTTACTATTCTCACGAGAAAAATTAAATATGATCTGATCTTTGGTTAAAACAACTCTTTCAGTTTTATATTTATCATTATTATTTACATATGTATCTATAACCAAGAAAGATTTGCCCTGGAGATTATATATATAGTAAGGTTCTTCTTCATCAATGGAAATTGATTTACCATTATAGTTTAAACTTGGAAATTGATTCATAATATGGTCTAAATCGCTTAAGCTCTCGCTTGTTTTATCATAAGCATAATAATCCCTAACTTGCTCAAATATTTTGAGATAAAATATGGAAACTACTAATGTTGCAATAAAAGAAGCGGTAAAAACATACCTGACGCCCCAACCATTAAACCTTTTATAAACATCTTGATAAAATTCTGGTGAATATAAAGAAAGCGCTGCAAACCTAAAGAAAAGTTGCATATAGTTAACAACTAAATCTATATATCTTGTGAGAAAGGTTGTCATATTATTTTTTTTAGTTTAAACTGTGCGATCATTTTAATTTGATATATAGTTTAACTATATATCGCAAAGATCAATTAAAATTTATAAACCCAACATGAATTTATACCTAAGATAGGTTAAAATTTGTGATTTGTAAATAAACATAAGTAAGAATTCATATGAAAGATATTTCCTTATTAAACTCGCTGAGCAATTGCATCCGTCTTCTTTCTGCCGAAGCCGTTGAGAAAGCAAAATCTGGCCACCCTGGCATGCCTCTTGGCATGAGTGATGTACTTACAGTTTTAATGTTTGATTTTTTAAAGTTTAATCCTAATGATGCTAAATGGTTTAACAGAGATAGGCTAGTATTTTCAGCAGGTCATGGCTCAATGGCTCTTTATTCCCTGCTTTATCTTACAGGTTACAAGGATTTTTCATTAGATGATATAAAGAATTTTAGGCAACTTAATTCAAAAGCTGCAGGGCACCCTGAAAGAGAACTGCACCCGGCAATAGAAACTACTACAGGTCCACTTGGCCAGGGCTTTGCAAACGCGGTAGGTATGGCGATTGCTGAGAAAAAATATAAAGCATCGCTCGGCGTAGAAATTGCTGACTATAAAATATATTGTGTAGCAGGTGATGGCTGCTTAATGGAAGGAGTAAGCTATGAAGCAGCATCAATTGCAGGCCATCTCAAATTAAATAATTTAATAGTGCTTTTTGACGATAACGAAATCACAATTGATGGGCCAACCTCCCTGACAATATCAGAAAATCAACTAGCAAAATTTGAAGCAATGGGTTGGGCAACTGCTGCAGTAAATGGCCATGATTTTAGTGAAATTCATCAAGCTTTACAACAAGCTCAAAATAGTGATAAGCCATTTATTATTGCTTGTAAGACAAAAATCGGCTATGGCGCACCAAACAAAATGGGATCGGAAGGAGTGCATGGCTCACCTTTAGGTATAGAAGAATTTAATGCTTTGAAACAATATTTACAATGGATGCATCATGATTTCGAGATCCATGATGATTTACTCAAAGCCTGGCGTAATGCTTGGCTTAGGAATAAAGAAACTTATGAGGCTTGGCAAAATAAATATAATTCTCTAAGCAAAGAATCAATGAACCTTTGCAAGGATTATTATGTGAATGATCCAATAATCCCTGCCTTTAAAGAAATGTTAAGTGAGAAGAATATTTCAGAAGCAACTAGAAGCTCTTCTGGCCGAGTAGCTGAATATATATTGAAAGATGAAAAAGTTATAATTGGCTCAGCTGACTTATCAACATCGAATAGCTTAAAAAGCAAACAATGCCAAGCAATAACAAAAATAGACTTTTCTGGTAACTTCTTACATTATGGCCCAAGAGAAGCAGCTATGGGGGCTATTATGAATGGGCTTGCATTATCTGGCTTTAAAGTAGTTGGCGGCACTTTTTTAGTTTTTAGCGATTATATGCGCCCCACCATCAGACTTGCTGCACTAATGCAATTACCAGTAATCTATATTTTCACTCATGACTCTATAGGGGTGGGTGAAGATGGCCCAACACATCAACCTATAGAGCATCTTGCATCACTTCGCGCAATACCAAATTTAAAGGTAATGCGTCCTGCTGATATAGTAGAAGTAGTAGAATCATGGGATATAGGTTTGAAATCAAAACATACACCAACTTTACTTGCCTTAACTCGCCAAAAACTTCCTCAACTCCGAGATTGGCAATCAAAGGAGAATTTATGCGAAAAAGGTGCTTATATAATCAGTAAAAGTACTTTAAGTTTAAAAGAGACTAATGTTACTATTTTTGCCACCGGATCCGAGGTAAGTCTTGCTATGGAAACACAGAAGCTGCTAGAAGATCATAATATTAGTACTAGAATAATATCTGTTCCATCTATTGAATTATTCTTTAAACAACCTAAAGAATATATTAATGAAGTACTAGGTGAAAATACGATTAGAGTTGCTATTGAAGCAGCTTGCTCATTTGGCTGGCATAAAATTATCGGCACTCATGGTTTATTCTTTGGCTTAGATAATTTTGGGGCTTCTGCTCCTCATGAGGTTTTGATGAAGCATTTTGGCTTAGAAGCTCAACAAATTGCAGATAAGATTAGACAGCATTTAGCGATTTATGCTATATGAGAAGAAAGGAATAATGTTAGAGAAACAATTTACTTTAAAGGTTGCATCTCTTGAGCAAGCAAGAAAAGAGCTCTTAAGCCTTGAAGGAAAAGATGTTATTTTAATAAATTCTTCTAGTAGTATTCATTACTTAGGTATAAAAGTTGTGCATCATATTTTTAATGTTTTAAGAAGCGAATTTAAAATTAAAGATACTATAATTGACGTTGAAGACGATCACGCTGCAGCAATTTCAGCTTTAAAGCTTGGTTATACAAAGATTATTTACAGAGGAAACTCAACTGAGATTAAAAATTTATTAGGGTACATTGTATGAGCAAGCTTTTAACTTTCATTCTATTAAGCCTTCTTAGTTTTAATGCAGGAGCATCTACTAAAACACTCCTTTATGAAGTTGCTTATAAAGAAAATGCAGATGATTCTAGCGAAGATTCCACTCTTGACACCTCAAGTAATAATGATTCTAATATTGATGACACTATTACTCAAGCTGTAAAAAGCGTCCAACCTAGCACCACTGAGAGCAATCCTCAAGAAGATTTAAAAAAAATTGAAGAAGAGTTTGATCTCGGAGAAACAACTAATGAAAACACACCAGATACCAGTAAAATTGATATTGCGCCTCAATCTATCCCTAATAAACCGCCCGCACAAGACAGCGCCGGAAATGAAGAAGACGTCGATCTTGAAAGTGTAATTTCAGCAAATTATTATAATAAAGCTACAGTTCTTATTACTAATAAAATCACAGCTAAATCCCAATTACTTACAATAAATGTAGGCTCATCCGCATTTTTTGGCAATATTGAAATATTTCCGTTAAAATGCTGGAAATCCCCAAGCCGTTACAACCCTGAGAGTAAGGCCTTCGTAAATGTTATAGAGAGGAAAATTGACGAAGACTCCAAAAACATATTTAAAGGATGGCTTTTCTCCTCAAGCATATCACTCTCCACTATGGAACACCCAATATATGAGATCTCCATTACAGATTGTACAGGCGATAAGTTAAATCTAAATAGATAAAAATCATGAAACATATCACAGGCAGCTTAATTTTATCTTTGATTTTTCCACCAATATGCTTACTTGCTGGTCTATCTGCGTCAATTTTTATAGTTTTGTTATCTCTTACTTTCATCTTTGAATATTATAAATACTTGAACCCCCAAAATTTAAAAAATCAACTTTTTAATAATATTCCTATAATTTTATTTTTACTTTGGGGAACAATAAGCTGCTTATGGTCCCCTATTCCTGAGCAAGCAGTAGCCTTAAGTTTGAAAATTATTTCTCTTTATATACTAACCACCTTAGCTGTTCAGTCGTTATATTCTTCTCTTTATAATCCGCATTTTAATATAGGCAAAAGCTTACCTAAAAACTTTAATGATAAATTTCAAGAGAACACATTAAAAATACTTAGTTTGGGATTTTTTATTGCTACAGCTATATATTGGTGCGAAGTATATTCTGATGGTTTTTTTTTTAAACTATACTGTAAAGCTTTTCCAAAAACTGATAATGCTTTCCACTTCATTCTTTATAAGCTTGATAGAGGTTGTGCTATTTTATCATTATTAAGCTGGATCGTAATCGGCTACATGCTTTCCTCTAAACGAGTAATTTTAGCATTAGCTATATATCTCTCAACCCTCTATCTACTATTTACCTCTGATAGTCTTGCAAGCTTAGTCGCCTACCTTTGCAGCCTCATTTGTTTTATACTAATATATTCTACTAAAGGAAGATTATTATCTGTAATTAAATTTGCGCTATTTATTGGGGCCATTATTTTTGTAATTATTATGTATAATATCAGGCCTGAACAAATACTTACTGATATTCCTCAGTTACCGGATTCAGCAAAACATAGAGTATATATATGGAATTACGTTGCAAAATTCTTCACAGAACATAAAATATTAGGTTTTGGCTTAGAGTCGTCAAGATATATATCTAATACTTTCGCCGATTACATACTCTATAATGAAGCAACTTGGTCCTTTTTACCTCTCCATCCACATAATAATATTTTACAAATTCTTCTAGAACTTGGCATTATTGGGCTAATTTTAGCATTTTGGGTCATCAATAACATATTTAAAAACATTGGTAATATAGGAAATCTATCCCTACAAGCAATTTCAATTGCACTATTTATGCAGTATTTTATAATTGGGATGATATCTTATGGAATATGGCAATTATGGTGGATAGCAACTGCTTCTATTATATATATTTATTGGTCAATATTATGCTTTAAAAGAATTTAATTCAATAAGGATCAGATAATGGACAATTTTGTTAGCTTTTCTGATTTACAATATGGGCTTAAAGCTGCAGCAGGATAGACTATATTTTTGCTACTGTTAAAATATAAGAATAACATGTCTTGAATAATTATCTTAATAAAAGCAACCCAAGAAATTATTATTTTAAATTGACGTTATATTAATTTTGAATCAAAAAGTATTACTATAAACAAGTGGCTTATTTATTAGCTTCTCCTTGCTACTACAGTTGGAAACATTCCTTGCGAATCATATATAAATTTAATATCTTTAAATCCAGCTTTTTCTAATTGCTCTTTAGTTTGCGCTTCAGTTCTAAATGCTTGCCATTTTACTTGTAAAATATCAGCGAAAACTGCTTTCTGTTTCTTAAGTGCTTCTAGGTCAATATTTTTCCAGGTGGAATCAGGATTTATGGCAGGAGGAGGAGTTAAAAAACTTGTAATTAAAATTCCATTTGGGCGCAATGCTTTGTAGAAATTTTTATATAGCTCTACCACCTTTTCATCGTCATGCTCATAAATATTCAAACCATTACTAGTTATAATATCATATTTCTCAACAACACTAAGCCCCCAAGCATCTTGCTGAATAAATTTAACTTCGTTGTCAACTGCATAGGTTTTGATATTTTGCTGAGCTAGTGATAATGATTCTTTATCCAGGTCAATACCTACTAGTTTGACATTTCTGAAGCCCGTGTAATCAAGAGAAAGTAGATCATCCATTAACCCACAAGGAATTGATGCCATAACCATATCTGAGCGAATATTTTCTTGAAGAAGATTTTTAAATATACCGTACCTTTCTCTGGTAGCTCTTACTGTTGGAGCATGATTTAGTAGCCAAGCTTCTAAAGGATTTAAATTCTGCAACTTTGGACCATGAAGTATTATATAAGAAGTCCAATAACCATTTAAGCCTTTATTTTTAAGAAGAAACCTTCCTAGCTCAAATTTAGTTAAATTATCAAATATTTCAAAGGTTTCTTCTAAAGGTAGGGTTAAATTTATATTCTGCTTAAGCCTTTTTCTTATTTCATTGTAATTTACATTTTCTTTTGAATGTTGCTGATGGGATATTAGGTTATCTGTTTTAAGATTGGTAGCTGCATAAATATTTACAGTCATAAATAATCCAAAAAAAGTAATAATTCTCAAGAATCTTATATTAATACAAATTATTGTAAAGTAGGGCATAAAATTTCATAATGTTAAATTGCCTTATCTTATACTTTACTTTTATAGCAAATTATTGTTCAAGCGCTAAGCAAATTTATATCAAAATTATTATTTATTTTTCTTAAACAAGTTTGAGCGAAGATTAAATACTCTTAGAAGAAGGTAGAAAGCGTTTAAAATTACAAAAATCCATAGCTTAACAATATATACAAAATAAGTGATATAATTGAGAAAAATATAGCTCCTTTAATATATATAGTTTCAACTGACTCAAATAAATAGTTAAAATCCATAGGAAAGAAATTTTTGAAAGCCTTATCAACCTTCTCATCCCAATGAAGCTTTATTTCAGGATTATTAAAAAATATCTTATTGAGATCCCGCCAATGAAATTCTCTTTTAGTATTATTGGGAAATAGCTCAATATGCTCCCATTGAAACCTTTCTTTCCAAGAGTAGTTTCCATTAAAATAATCCATAAATATTCTGATAATTTCTTCAATAGTTAAATTATCTCGCTTAGAAATATATAACTCGCCTAAAATGTCTTTAAATTCGAGAATATATCTTTTATCTAAGGTTTTTATGGATTGAATATATCCATGTTTATCGCATTTAAGAGAAATATATTGATCATTTCCACGGTCAAAGTCTTTTAGATACTTAATAAGTAAATTAGAATGTACAATCTTTAAATTTGAGCCATTTACTAAAATTAAATGCATTATACTTCTCTTATATAATAAGCTCGCCCTGCAAAGCTCCATTAATCAAACTTGCAACCTTAGCCTTTACTACATCACCAGGTACACCATTTTGGGTTATGCTTACAGGCACAAAATTCTCTGCCCTGCCAAAATTCTCTTTCTCAAGCACTATATTTGCTTCCATTCCAACTTGCTTTTGATAAAACTTTTGTAGCTCTTTTTCCCCTTGGGCTCTTAGCAAGGCAGCTCGCTCTTTCCTTATATGCTTCTCTACTTGTGGCATGCGCGCAGCTGGGGTTCCTTCTCGCTCAGAATATGGGAATATATGTAAATATTGTAGCGATGCTTCCGAAATTAGCTTCAGAGTATTTTCAAACATTTCATCTGTTTCTGTTGGGAAGCCCGCAATAATATCAGCTCCAAAGGCAACATTTGGCCGAATCCCGCGAAGCTTTTCACAAAATTCAATTACTTGATCTCTATTATGCCTTCTCTTCATACGCTTTAAAATCATATTATCACCTGCTTGCAGGCTAATATGGAAATGCGGCATGAGTCTTTGCTCATATGCCATCAACTCAAATAATTCAGCATCAATTTCAGCAACGTCAATTGACGACAACCTTAGCCTTTTTAAATTTGGCACAAGGCTGAGTAACCTTCTTAGCATTTGTGGAAAAGTTGGCTGCCCAGGTAGATCAGGGCCATAAGATGTAACATCAACCCCACTTAGCACCACTTCATTATAACCCATTTCTACAAGCTTTCTTACCTGCATAACTATCTCGCCCATGGGAACCGATCTACTGTTGCCTCGCCCATAAGGAATGGTACAGAATGTACAGCGATGGTTACAACCATTCTGTACTTGGATAAAAGCGCGAGCCCTTCCCTCAAAACTACTTACCATATGACCTGCAGTTTCTGTCACTGACATAATATCATTAACAAGTAACTTTGGCGCATTCTCATTTAAGTTGTAATTCTCCGCATGGAGCTTTTCCTCGTTCCCAAGAACCTTATCAACTTCAGGCATTTTAGCAAACATATCAGGGCTAATTTGTGCAGCACAACCAGTCACTATTATTTTAACTTCTGGGTTATCGCGTCTGGCTTTTCTAATTGCTTGCCGTGCTTGCCTTTCAGCTTCTTTAGTTACTGCGCATGTATTAAATACCATAACATTAGACAGGCCGCTTTGCTCAATGTTATTTTTAATAACTTCGCTCTCATAGATATTAAGCCTGCAGCCAAATGTTACTACTTCTTGGGTTTTAGTCTTAGCCATAATGGTAAATTCCTTCATATACAAGCGTTGCAGGGCCTCGCATTACAACTCCCTTTTCCATAGACATTATTAGTGAACCGAGTTGAAACTTAATTTCTGCAACTTCTCCTACAAGCCCTAATTTCCTTGCAGCTGCAAAAGTTGCACATGCTCCGCTTCCGCAAGCAAGAGTAAAGCCGCCTGTTCCTCTTTCCCAAACTTTTAACTCTACTACAGAGTCGCCTATAATATTTGCAAGATTTACATTCACCCCTTCAGGAAATAATTGATGTTTTTCTAATTTTTCACCAAGCAATGCTTTATCAGCTTCTGTTAAAGCATTACTAAATATCACTAAATGGGGGTTTCCCATATCAACACAAACAACTTCTCTAAGGTCTAGTTTAAAACGTTCTGCAATTTCCCAAATTTTAGAGGCTTCAGGCATCCAAGTTTTATCAAAACTTGCTTCCCCCATATTAACACTAACTGTATTATCGCTATGGACTTGGCAACTTAACTTTCTACCTGCGACCTGTAATTGTACTTTCTCATTGCCATATCTTTGTGCATGAATAAGCGAAAGGCAGCGAGATGCATTGCCACAAGCACTTGCCTCTGACCCATCAGCATTAAAGACAAACATTTCAAAGTAAGTTTTATGATCTTTGAAAATAATGAATTGATCGCAACCAACGCCGGTTCTTCTATCTGATATATGTTTAACAAATGACTTTAAATCGAGAGTTGTTGGGATATTTTCTTTCTCAATAATTACAAAATCATTACCAAGCCCATGCATCTTTAAAAATTTTATTCCTTGCATCTTTTTAAGCTTTATTTATTAGATTATTACAGGCTATTATACAGATTTTTTGCAAAAATGATACGGTAAATTATAAAGAAATATTAAATTTTATAGATTTATTAGCTTAAAATAAAACTATATCTTACTATTCTGAATTATGGTGGTATGCTAACATTATATTACCCTAATAACACACCCCTTGCTGTATCAAATAAATAATATATACATATACAGTGAATATACTAAGCAGAAGGATGTGATAATTAAGATGGAAAGTTAAAGCTTAGTAAATGGCGCGCCCTAAGAGACTCGAACTCCTGACCCACAGATTAGAAATCTGTTGCTCTATCCTGCTGAGCTAAGGGCGCTTACTTAAGAAAATTTAGTTGTGGGTCACATATATATCTTATTTGCGATAAATTTGCAAGCCTAAAAACTTCTTAAATATAATTTATTTTTTATTCTAATTAAAAACTATTAGAGGTAGCTAGAAAGGTCTATATTTAAAGCTATTGACTTCTATATATAATTTTGCTATCTTCTGGGTGAAATAAAAGCGCTACGGCAATATTGAAGGTGGGCAGTGCCCGCCTTTTTTGTTACCAAGAGCTTTAAATAATTATAATTTCATGAGACGGAAAAGCTCTGTATAGCACCATATGTTTGATGTAGAAAGTAAAATTAGAAACCTTATTGAAGATACGCTAGATTCTTTAGGTTATAATATAGTGCAAATAAAGTTTACTGGTACGCAAAGTAAAATTCTACAGATTTTGATAGAGCGCAAGGATGAAGAGAAAATCAATGTCGCAGATTGCAGAACGGCTAGCTATCATATTTCGGCTATTTTAGATGTTGAAGATGTTATATTAGATAAATATCATTTAGAAGTATCTTCACCAGGTATTGAAAGGCCACTTGTAAAGAAGGCTGATTTTGAGCGTTTTGCTGGTAATGTCATTGTCGTGCGTTTAAAGCTTGCAAAGGATGGGCGTAAAACCTTTCGAGGGAAGCTGCTTGGAGTAAATGGTGATAATATAGAGATGTTAGATCAAGAGAGCCGTGAGCAAGTAGGGCTTGAGTTTGATAATATAAAAAGTAGCAATATTGTCTTAACAGATGAGTTGTATAAAGAGATTTTAAAAAAAGCTAAGTAATTGAGGACTAAAACATGTTAAATATTGGCAACACAGAGCTTTTAACAATAGCAGATGCAGTAGCAAGGGAAAAAGGTATTGCAAAAGATTCTATAATTGCTGCAATGGAAGATGCAATCCAGGTAGCAGGTAGAAGAAAATATGGTCAAGAGCATAATATTAAAGCTGAAATTAGTAAGAAAAATGGTGAAGTCAAATTATATAGAGTGTTGGATATTGTTGATAATGTCGAAGATTACTTTACACAAATCTCCTTACAAGATGCTTTAGAGCGTGACCCAGAAGCTAAGCTTGGTGGACAAGTATATGATCTTTTGCCCCCTATTGATTTAGGAAGAGTTGCAGCGCAAATAGCTAAGCAAGTAATCATGCAAAAAGTACGTGATGCTGAGAGAGAGAAGCAATATAATGACTTTAAAGGTCGTATTGGTGAAATTTTAAATGGAACAGTAAAAAGAGTTGAGTTTGGTGATGTAGTAGTTGACCTTGGCCGTGCTGAAGCTATTATTAAACGTGATCAGCTGATTAAGAATGAGACTTATAAAATAAATAATAGCATAAGAGCATATGTCCAAGATGTCAGACATGAAAACTCAGGGCCACAAATATTTTTATCTCGTACAGATAATAGATTCTTAGCAAAATTATTTGAGCTTGAAGTGCCAGAAATATACGATAATATTATTGAGATCAGAGCAATTGCTCGTGATCCAGGTTCAAAAGCTAAAATGGCAGTATTTTCATCAGATATGAACTTAGATGCGGTAGGCTCTTGTATTGGTATTAGGGGTGCAAGGGTTAGAGCAGTTAGTAATGAGTTGAATGGAGAAAAGATTGACGTTATTGAATGGAGTAATGATATTGCTCAATTTACTATTAATGCACTTGCTCCTGCAACAATATCTAAAGTAGTGATTGATGAAATTAAGCATAAGGTTGAAGTAGTTCTTCCAACAGATCAGTTAAGTATTGCAATTGGTAGAAAAGGTCAAAATGTACGTCTTGCTTCAAAGCTAATAGGCTGGGGTATTGATGTTATGACTGAAGAGCAGGAATCTAAACGTAGGGCTGATGAATTCTCTTCCACAACAGAATTATTTATGCGCCATTTGGATGTTGAAGAAGTGATTGCACAATTACTTACTGTTGAAGGATTCTCATCCATTGAACAAATTGCAAATGTAAGTGCAGATGTTCTTGCTAATATTGAAGGGTTCGATGAAGAACTTGCATCTGAACTTAAGAACCGTGCAGAGCAATATATTAATGATAAGAATGAGAATATCATCAACAGGCTTGAAGAGCTTGGCGTAGAACAAGAATTAATTGATGTTCTTGCAGATTTCTCACCTGAAAATATAGTAGTACTTGCTGAAAATGGGGTTAAATCTATTGAAGATTTAGGGGAATTAAATATTCATGAATTTAAAAAGCTGATCCCGATTAGTGATGTAAGTGACAAGGATATAAAAGAATTGTTAAATACTGCACGTAATTACGAAGCTGGCAAGGAGTAAACTTGCTAGTAGCGTAGGCTATAAGCATTGAGAAAAAATATTGGCAAACAAAATAATCACTATAAAATAAGGGATTTATCAAAAAACGATGAATTAGAATTGTACATTTATTAAATGTAATATCTATAAGGATAAAACCTAAAATTTTGGGTAATATTTTATATAATTTGACAAGCTAAGCTTTAAGTAAAAGCTTAAGCGAAAAATAGGTAACTATGACTGAGACTGATAACAAAGACGATAAACCTAAGAAATTAACTTTAAGCGGTAATAAATTATCGCTCAATAAGACGGTTGACGTTTCTGCGCTTAAAAAGAACTTTATAACCTCGCGGACAAATACCGTAACTGTGGAAGTGAAAAGGAATAAGATTTCGCCTCAGGGTCTGGGCAAGGCAACTAAGGATGAAGGCGATAATGCTGCAGTGGTAAGAGATGCTGGGGGGTTAACTAATGCTGAAGTAAATGCAAGGCTCAATGTTTTAAAGCGTGCAGCAGAGACCTCTAAACATCGCCAAGAGAATGAGGCTAAAACATTAGATGAATCAATCGAATTCAATGAAGCTTCAGAAGTTAATATTGAAGAATTAGATTCTGCAAAAGAGCCTGAGTCTATCCTTAAGGTTCCTTCATTAGATAAGAATGAAGCATCAAAAACTCTTTCGGTTCTTGAGCATAATAAAAGAGTATTATCTTCAAGCGTTGCAAATGCAGAACCTAAAATTAGTGCACCTCAATCACAACCAATTAAACATCAGGCAAAGAATGAGAAAGCGGCAGATTTAGAATCAGATGAAGAAATTGAAGCTAAGAAGCTTGCTGATGCAAAATCTGCTTTTGCTAAGGTTAAAAAAGAAGAACCAAGAAAATTAAAGAAAACTGATATTTTTAATTTGCTTGATGATGAAGGTGAATCTGTTAGAACAAGAAGCCTTGCATCTATTAGAAGAGCAAGAGAAAAAGAGAAAAGAAAACATATAGCTGCACCAATTGAGAAGCTTTACAGAGAAGTAGTCCTTCCTGAAAATATCAGTGTAGGCGATCTAGCCAATCGTATGTCAGAGCGTGTTGCTGATGTGATTAAAGAATTAATGAAGCTAGGTATTATAGCAAGTGCAAGTCAAACGATAGATGCAGATACTGCAGAGCTTGTTGCAAGTACTCTTGGGCATACTGTTAAGAGGGTGCAAGAATCAGATGTTGAGAATATTCTTACTACTTTGGACGACAAACCAGAAGGCTTAATGCCTAGAGCGCCAGTTGTCACAGTAATGGGGCACGTTGATCATGGTAAAACATCGCTTCTTGATGCGCTTAAATCTACTGATATTGCAGCAAGAGAAGCAGGTGGTATTACACAGCATATTGGGGCTTATAGAGTAGAGCTTGAATCTGGCAAACATATAACGTTCATTGACACGCCTGGTCACGAAGCTTTCACTGAGATGCGTACACGTGGTGCAAAAGTAACTGATATAGTAATACTTGTTGTTGCAGCAGATGATGGTATTAAAGCACAAACAGTTGAGGCTATTAATCATGCTAAGGCTGCAGGTGTACCTATTATCGTTGCAGTAAATAAAATTGATAAGCCTGATGCAAATCCAGATAAGGTAAAGAACGAGCTTTTAATGCATGATTTGGTTGCAGAAGATTTAGGTGGTGATATAATTATTGTCCCAGTTTCAGCGCTGAAGAGAATTAATTTAGATAAACTTTTGGAATCAGTTCTTCTTGTTGCAGAGATGCTTGAGCTTAAAGCTAATCCTAATGCTCCTGCATCAGGTGCGGTTATTGAGGCTCGTGTGGATAAAGGTAAGGGGGCAGTTGCAACTGTACTTGTTCAAAGAGGTACTTTAAAAGTAGGGGATCTTGTTGTAGCTGGGCAAGCCTATGGTAAAGTTAAGAGAATGCTAAATGACAAAGGAATAGATATACATGAAACTACTCCTTCAATGCCAGTAGAGATTATTGGTCTAGATAAACCACCTCATGCAGGCGATCAATTTGCTGTAGCGCAAACTGAAAAACAAGCACGTGATATTAGTGAATATCGTGAGAGAAAGGAGCGTGAATTAAAAGTATCAGCTGCTAAAAAAGTATCGTTAGAAGATTTATTTAGCAAAGCTTCAGGTGATGGCAGTATCAAAGAGCTTCCAATGATTATTAAAGGAGACGTGCAAGGTTCGATTGAAGCTATTGTTGGCAGTCTTGATAAATTGCCAAGCCAAGAAGTAAGGGTTAAAATTCTTCACACAGCAGTTGGCGGTATAACGGAATCTGATGTTGCGCTTGCGCAAGCATCTAATGCAATAATTGTAGGTTTCAATGTTAGAGCAAGCGGTACAGCTGCAAGTATGGCGGATAAAAATAATGTGGATATAAGATATTATTCAATTATTTATAATCTTATCGATGATGTTAAACTTGTAATGAGCGGTATGCTTTCACCAATTATTAGAGAAGAATATATTGGCTCAGTAGAAATTCGCCAAGTATTTAATATTACTAAAGTTGGTAAAATAGCAGGTTCTTATGTTACTAAAGGTATCATTAAACGTGGGGCAGGTATGCGCTTACTCCGTGATGATATTGTAATACATGAAGGTAAGCTTAAGACACTCAGACGTTTCAAAGACGACGTAAAAGAAGTTAAAGAAGGTTATGAATGTGGTATTGCGCTTGAAAATTATGAAGATATTAGAGTAGGCGATAAGATTGAAGTGTTCGAATTAGTTGAAGAAAAGAGAACTTTGTAAAAATTACTTTCACAGCACCTAGAAATAGTTGAGATATAAAAGCTGTTTCTAGGCATAATTAGTATTAGTATAGTATATATGATTAAAAGACCATCTAAATCACCTTCACAAAGACAATTGAGAGCAGCTAACCTTATAAGGGAGGCTTTAATTGAAGTCTTAAGGAATGGCAAAGCGTTAGATCCACGTTTAATAACTGCATCTGTAACAGTTTCTGACGTTAAACTTTCACCTGATATGAAAATTGCAACTTGTTTTGTATTGCCTTTTGGCCTTTCTAAAATAACAGAGAAAGATTTAATCGATGCTTTAGATGCATCTAAATATTCTATCAGGGCGCTTGTTACAAAAAAAGTCAACTTAAAATATTCTCCTGAGCTAAAATTTGTATATGATTCAACCTTTGAGCAAGCTTTTACAATTGATAAGCTGCTTAAGAAAAATAACGTTGCAAGCAGTGAATCTGATTGAAATATTTGCAAGCCTCTCTCCTTACTCCCTTAATTTAAATACTTATGGATAAAATAAACGGTTGGATTAATATTAATAAACCACTTGGTTGCACCTCGTCATATATTGTAACATCCCTTAAAAGACAGTTTAAAATTGATAAAATTGGCCATACAGGAACATTAGATCCCCTAGCAAGCGGAGTGTTACCTATTGCTATTGGTGAAGCTACAAAACTATCTCAATATCTTATGGATGCTGAGAAGAGTTATAGTTTTACTATTCAGTTTGGAGAACAAAGAGATACAGCTGATAGAGAGGGTAGGATAATTGCGACTTCTGAATATTTTCCAACGCAAGAAGAATGTCGAGGGGTATTACAGAAATTTATTGGTATAATTGAGCAAGTTCCACCTATTTATTCGGCTATTAAAGTTAATGGCAAAAGAGCATATGACCTAGCAAGGCAAGGAAAGGAAGTTACACTTGAATCAAGGAAGATAACAATTTATGATCTACAGCTTACTAAATATGATTCAGAACTTAAACAAGTAAATTATATTGTTAAATGCTCTAAAGGTACCTATATAAGGACTTTAGCTGAGGATATAGCAAAAAGCTTGCAAACTTGTGGATTTGTGATAGAATTAGCCCGCTTACAAGTTGGACAATTTAGGATTGAAAAGGCTGTAGATTTTAAATATCTACAAAATATTGATTCTAAAGAGTTTGTGAGTTTAGTTGAAAGAGTGGATAAGGTGCTGGACGGCATCCCGGTTCTAGATATTAGTGATTCTATTGCGCAAAAAGTGCGATTTGGCCAAAAGGTTGAATTAGATTCTACAAATCAGGATTTGATTTGGTTAAAATATAATGGCAAATTGCTAGCAATAGGTAGTATTCTAAGTGGCTTATTCCATTCAAGTAGAGTTTTCAATTTATAAATAGGAGTTGGTGATGTCGATTAAACCAGAAAAAAAACAAGAATTAATTCAAGAATATGCTGTTAATGATAATGATACAGGTTCAGCAGAAGTGCAAGTTGCAATTCTAACTGAGCGTATTAACAATTTAACAGAACACTGCAAAGTAAATCATAAAGACTTCCACTCTAGAAGAGGACTGCTTATTTTAGTAGGTCGTAGAAGAAGATTACTTAACTATATTAAGAAATGTGAAGTTGCAAGATATCAAAATCTAATACAAAGACTTGGTATTCGTAGATAATCCCATAAGAGGCGCTTTAAATTCAAAGCGTCTCTTTTCTTATCCAAATTATTGCTTAAATAATACATTTCATTCTGCTCATTCCTTTAAAATTCTCGCTTCAAACTCATTTTAATAATTCTTTAATAATTATATATTAACCTCAAACAAACTTCCCGTCTTAAATGGGATTAAATAAAATATTCTAATAGGAATTTTAGCGGATTGCCTTATAGGTAGTTCGCAAAATATAAATATAAAATGATAATTAAAAGTCCAAAGCCTAAAGCAAAAAACAGGCTAAAAATTGTTAACCTCAATATTTGGGGGGGCATAGTTCGTAATCCTCTTTTGAAATTTATTGAGCAATATAAGGATTATGATATTTTCTGCTTGCAGGAAGTATATAAAGATGCTCAGCATAAAATCTCTACAGATGATAAAATCGTGAGCTTAAATATATTCTCAGAAATCAATGCACTTCTACCGAATCATATAGGCTATTTCAGAAGCTTAGTTGGCGAAATATTTGGAATGGCTATATTTATTAACAAAAAAATAAAAGTTCTAGGAGAAGGGGAGCTTGATATACATATTAATCCAAATTACACAGGAAGGGGGCCAACTCATCCTCGCAAATTGCAGTGGATAAGAATTAAGCTAAATGGCAAAATTTATACTGTCTTAAATATTCACGGCCTATGGAACGGCATGGGGAAAAATGATAGTCCTGAGAGGATTTTGCAGTCCAATATAATTCGAGCTTTCATGGATTCTCTTGATACGCCGATAATATTATGTGGTGATTTAAATTTGCGGCCTGATACTGAAAGTATGAGGATTATAGAGAAAGATATGGATAATCTTGTGACTATACATAATATTAAATCAACTCGTACGAGTTACTATGATAAACCAGAAAGATTTGCTGATTATGTTCTAACCTCTCCAAGTATCAAAGTGCTAAACTTTGTGGTATTACCTGATGAGGTATCTGACCATTCAATTATGCTGCTAGAAGTAGAGGTTGAGGAATAAAATTTTATTAGCATAAACTATACTTCATCCAAATAAATCACCACTATCAGAACGCCTTGGATGGTCTTCACCAATTATGTCGTAAGGGTCAAAAGCAGGATCGTTAAACTCAGCTACATTTTCTATAAGCCATGCACCATCTTCTATTTTATGCAAACTATCAACTTGTTTTGAAGAGTATTTGCCTTTAAGTTCGTTATCTATTAATGATAGGAAGAAACCTGGATTTTTTTTCTTCGCATCCTCAAAACATCTTCCATAATTTATCATATCTTTGCTAAATGCAACTTTAGCATTAATGGGATCTTTTTGGACCAACCTCAGAAATTTTTCGCATTCACTTAATACACAACCTGGCAATAATTTGTGGAAAGCCATCCAACTGCTGCTGTGCAATGTTGTTAAAGGAGTTAGTATTTCTTTTTCTGGTTCATAAGATTTTTTACCATATTGTGGCAAAGAGTATTTTGCTTTGAAGATTTTTTCTTTTATAGAGTTTGTAACATCTGGATTAGAAACATTTGCCTCCACCCAAGATGCTTTCTTAATCCTATTTATTATATCAGACTCTTCTGATGTATAATATTTTTATATTGGAGTTCAAGTATCTTTAAATAAAGCTTACGGTTGTATACGCGCATATCCTCAAAGCAATGACCCATAAATCCATTTTGTAAAATATTATCGGCAGCTAGTTTCGGATTACTCTGAACTAGCTTTAAAAATTCTTTACAAGAATAATTATCATACTTTGGCGTAGTAAATATCTTATTTAAATAGCTGGTTAATCCCTTACTTCTAAATTCAATTTTTTTAGTTGAGTCGTTATCCTTAGGCATAATATTCTTCATCAATTATTTGTTAAATTTAACAATATAACCTCTGATAGAATACATTCCAAGAAGTTTCCGCTAAAGGTTTAATGAACGAAGGGAATTTTCTGTTATTTAATAGCTTTTAAAGTAATTAATGGAGTAAATTATAAGTAGCTACTCCATTAATTTTTTATTTAGACAGTTTTCTAAAAGGCTTTAGGCATTATCAATATTGCTTGCTCCAGTTAACTCCATCGGATCATTATGCTGGGCTGGCTCAGATAGGTCTATTGGCGCTTGATCATCAGTATCATGCTTCGGAGATTTATTTTTCGGTAATTCACTCTCTGGAGCCTCTTCTAGCTTTCTTTTATGGGATTCAGGTTGAGCATTATTATTGTTATTATTAGATATAGTTTTAGAGGCTTCTAGTGCTTGCTTGAATTTTTTCTTAGTTTCGTCATTATCGCTTTTTATATCGCTAACAATGTATTTATATACAAGCTTTTGAATATCTTTTGGTAGATCTAATAATAAGCTTGGAGCCTCACTATCTTGTTTTATTACTCTATTTTTACTAACCCCTTTTAATACTAAATAATGGTTAGCAGCGATTTCCTCTAATTCGTTGTAAAATACATCAATATCATTTAGATTTTTACCAGAACATAATAACTTGACCGGTTCATCATTATGGAATGCAGCAAGTTTTGCTGCTATATTAACCTTATCAAGGATGGCTTTAACGTGATATTTATTTTCTTGTACTAATGCAAGATCCTTAAGAGAGACTATTTGGAATATATTCTCATTTATTATAGTATCCTTTGGGTGTATTTTTTGTGAATCAAGCTCATAGATAGCATTAAGTATATTATTTAATGCTTGCTCTGTTTTATCCATAATTTGTTGATTACGCGAAGATAATGCCTTGATCTCGTTAATAACCTTAATCATATCAGGATTTATCTCTTGAAACGGATCATTATTTAAAGTTAAAGTAAGTAGAGTATTCTTTTCTAACTCATCACGTAGAGTTTTAAGATTTTGTATGTTATTATATTGTAAATCATCATTTTCTGAAGTCAAATCTATATGAGTTAAGGTTTGATTAGTCTTAATCAATTCGGCTATATAAGTGAGGATTTCATCGGAAAGGCCTTCGATATTTTTAAAGGTAAGTTCCTTTAAGCAGCTATTGTTTTTTAGCGCATCTAAAATTTGCTTTGCTCTCAGATCATCAAACTCTTCATAGCTGAAAGACAGATTGGTTAAAGTTTTATTATTTTCTAAATATTTTGCCAATAATGGAATTCCTTGGGTTAATGTATTTGCCTCAAAACATTGAATTAAATTTAAATCTGAAAGAAATTTATTTTGCTCTAAAGCTTTGATCAAACTATTAAAGTTCTCTAAAGATATTTCATTACCTTCAATTGTTAGATCAAATAATGGTATATTTTGTGCTAATACTTCCGTTAGAGCTTTTATTCCTTGAGGATGGTCACATGAATCATTAGGACATGTTAAGTTAAGTGAAGTAATTTTGGTTTTGGGTAATGCTTCAACAAGCGCAATTAGCCCTTGATCTTCTATATTATTATCATTAATTAATAGCTGCTTAAGGGTTGTGTTTTCTTTTAAAGAGTCTGCTAAAATTATAGCCTCGCTTTTATTGATTTCAGAGTCTATATCTAAGGCTTGGACTGTTTTATTGTTTTTTAAAGCTAAAAAGATGCTGCTTAGAATTCCTGCTTCTGAAATGACTTTAAGATCCTTTATTGGAATTATATTATTTTCTAATATTTGAGCTAACATTCTTGCTGAATCAGCAGAAAGTTCGTCAAAACAAAGAGAAACATCTGTGAGAGTCTTTTTATTTGTCAATGTTTCAAGTAATTCGGTTAATAATGTTGTATTTAAGCCATCTAAGTTGAGGTCAAGCTTTTCAAGCTTAGGCCAATTTTTAAAAGCATTGTTAAATAATTTCCAATTATCCCAATTTATTGGTACATCTGATGCAAATTTTGTAATATTAGGAACATTTTCAAATTCGCTTAAGAGTTCAGGATGGTCTTTAAAGTTATAAGGAATTTTTATATTTAAGTTTTTTGCTGCAGTATTTTCTCTTAAGAGTTTTATTATAGTTGGTATAAAGTTTATATCCGTGCCCTCAAAATCTACATATAAATCTTTGATACTTGTATTTTTTGATAGAGCCTTACCAAAAATTTTGAGCTTATTAATATTATTTTTAAGTTGAGAAAGTGATTCTACTTTTAATGAATAGTTTTCGACTGAGTTATTTACTATGTCTTTATAATATTCTGTGCTTAATTTATCCTCGTATGCTTCAAATTTCTTCTGAATTTTAATGCTTAATTTAGGCATTATTTCGTTGAATAATAGCATCCATTTTTCGTCTTTTACAAGTAAGCTATTTATTCGTGTAGAAAGCTCAGTAGACTGTATAACCTTAGAATAAATATTTTCCTCTAATATATTAAGGAACTTGCTCAAATCTAAATATTGTTGTTCAGAGATATTTGAGCTAAAAAGCTTTAAAAATTTTTGATTTATTTGATTAAAATACTTAAACGCTTGTAAATTCTTTGGGGAAATATTTGCCATTATATTAAAGAAGAAATTATTTTGGGCTAAATATATTTTAATTATAGGTAGTAGTTCTTCTTTTGATAATAAACCGTCCTTTAATGTGTCATTAATAATATAATGAGCATTTAAATGAATATTTAAATATTTATTTTCTCTTATGCTGAATTTTTGCATTTTATAACCTTTTTGCCTTTTTATAATTTTTTAAATAACAAACCTTCACTTTAAATAATGATAATATTTTAAAGTAAATGCTTAATGAATGTTAAAAACTATTATAGTTAAAAGTTAATAAGTGTCAATAATTATTTGTTTCTTATTAAAGTTACTAATAGATCGCTTTTGTGATTTCGTATATGGTTATAGTAAAATATAGTTTAGATAAGCGATTATATTTTGCTTAACTGGAGGGGAGGGGAGTTAAAGTAAGAAAGAGAATGTCAGTGAATTTGTATTTTTTTACTTTTTTGATCAAAAAATTTTACTTCTCATGCCACTTGCCATCTTCATCTTTATGATATTTAGATTTAACGGCTGACCAGGCAACTTTAAAGCATACTTCTTCATGAGACTCATTCGCACCTTCACGGCGTTTACTAGGGGCGCTATATTCATCCCAAGCATTATTAAAAGCTTTTAAAAATATCTCTTGCGCATGATGTGGAAGATTATTTTTAATATTATCGGGTAAATCGCTAGTTTTATTATATGGCATCTATTCCTCTTATCTAATAAACTATAAAATTTAGATATTATAATAAAATTTTATTAGCTTAAAGAACTTTGTTGCATTGATGTTTTGAAAATGTCATAAAAGCTATTTAATCTTAAAAAAAGTTAGGTTAGATTCAGTGAAACTTTTCCTTAGACATCCTATTTTAAGATGCTTTAAATTATGCTTAGTATGGCATGCGGTGTTTTACCGGATTGCTGTTTAGCTTCTCCGGTTCTACGCAACAACCTAAGAGGAAAAGAATATGACTATAAATTATATTTAAGGGAAGGTGTCTTATTCCTCAGTAGTAGGATGTAAAATATTAAAATCTTACTATAATTTTTCTATGGTTCCTTTTGTCTTAGATTCGTTAGCTACTTTATCCTTCCAATTCCCTTCCTGTTGTAAGCTTTTTTTACTACCTGTTCTTTCAATCCAGCTCTTATCAGTTGACTTTTTAGACGTTTTATCTTTAGATGCTAATTCCTTAGTAGGCTTCACTTTACTAGCTTCATATTTGTTTTGCTTTACTTCGCTTTTTCTTTTTATCTTATTTTGTTCCTTAGCTACTTTATTAGCTAGCTTTACATCTTCAGCGGTTTTACCTTTTTTATTAGATTGTTCTCTTTCCGGCTTTATATATGCTTTCTTAGCATCTTTATGTTCTTTTAAGAGTTTTTCTTGTTCTTCGGTAATTATCATATCATGAGCCGCTGCTTTAGCTTTGTCTCCAATATATTCTACCCCTTCTGCTATATTTTCATCAATAGTGTTACCAGTTTTAGATTTTACTATACCATTTGCAACCGCCCCTGCGGCAAGACCAGCAGCAGCTCCACCCGGGCCGAAAGTTATTGCACCTGCAGCTCCAGCAATATAATTTGTTAAGCCCGATTTTTTAGCTACAAAATAGCCTATGGTGGCACCTATACCGCCTCCTGCTAAGCATATACCTGCGCCAATTGCAATAGTAATGGGAATGCTAAGGCCTGCAGTAGCAACAGCTGTAGCCGCGAATGCTGCGACAGCTGCAACTCCTAAGGCTCCGCCAATTACTGCGCCCCATTTGCCGCTTAGAGGTTGTTTAATAAATGCAGCTGCTTTGCTGCACAAGCTACCAGCAGCATTTAACGCTTTTCCAGCAAGATTTCCTATCCATGATTTTTGTTTGGCTTCATGAACGTGATTATCGATTGCTTGTTTTTCACCAACTGAAACATTACTTTCTTTACCCTGATTATCTTCATTAATAAGTTTTTGATCTTTAATTGCTTCCATATCTGCTTTCGCAAAGTTTGTACCAGCATTCACTTTAGCACCTTCAATATTGCCACTAATACTCGCTGCTTCAAGATCAGCATTACGTAAATCAGCTTTTTTAGCTTCAACTTCTTTTAAAATAGCTTTTTGTAAGTTTATGCCTCTAAGATTTGCTTGCTCTAAAACTGCTCCAGTAAAATCGGCTTGTAAAGCTTGCGCGCCCTCCATTATAGAGTTATTTAACTCTGCTTTGCGAGCTTGGATTTTTTTGAGCTCAGCGCCAGTTAAATCAATGCCTGCTGCTTTAACGCCATCTAAAACAGCACCTTCAAGCTTAGCAAATCTCATATTTACATTTTCAAAATTTGCTTCTTCAAAGCTTGCAAGTTCTGCTTTAACTCCTTCCATCTTAGTGCCCACAAAGTTTACTTTATCGGCTTTCACTTTATCCATAACTGCATTAGTTAAATCGGCACCATCTAATTTTGATAAATGATTAATCTCCGCTTCAGTCAAGTTTATATTTGTAGCGTCTACATCTTTTAAAACAGCATCTTTTATTTTAGCCTTTTTAGCTTCAACATTGGTCATTAATGCTTTAGTAAAATCAGATTCAATAATCTCACAATTGTTCATAATGGCTTTATCAAGCAAGGCATGCTGCATGTTAACCTGCTTTAGTCTTGCGCCAATGAGTGAAACACCTTCAAGTTCTGCATATTCAAATTGTGATTTTTCAATGTCGACTTGATCCCATTTGCCGTGACGAATATTTGAAAAGTTAAAATTTGTGTTGTCAATTTTACACTCAGATGCATCAGAGCCGCGCATAAAAGCCCTTTCAAAATCAGAGGAACTGATTTTTGCGCTTCGTAAATCGCAGTAAAAAAAGTTTGTATCTTTAGCTTTTACATTCGTAAATTCTGCATTTCCTATTTCTGCGCCTTCAAAAGATGCTCTACTTAGGTTAGCGTTATTAAACTTACAATTGTTTAAATTAGTTCCTGCAAAACATGCATCCTTTAAATTAGCTTGGCTGAAATCTAAGTCAGAAAGATTTATTTGTTCTCCTATATAGGACTCGCCTTCTTTTCCTGAATTTTTGTTTGAAAAATCTGCAATTATTTTTGCGCCTGGAACAGGGATAACTCCTTTGTTTGCCATTAAATCTTTAGCATAGTCATTTATAGATAGGCCAGGTTTTTCCTTATTGGCTTGTATGAATTTTTCAGCATCTTCACGGCTAAGCTTCACATATTGCTTGAGTTGTTGACGTTCTTCAGGTGTACTGCCTCTGACGTAAGCAGGATCAAAATTTAATGAATTTGTATCATTGAGCATATGTGAAAGTGCTACCACACTAGGATGCACCATATATTTTATATCATTAGGATCAAAATCTTTCTTGAAAGATTGTTCCTTAATTGCTTGTATTTCCTTTGTTAATTCTTTTTGTTCGTCAATAAGCTTGTCATAATGGACATTACCTGTTTTTCTAGAAGCTGCAGAATATAATCTTTGTGCAAAAGATAATGAATTGTAAGCGTCGATAATATCGCCTTCAATACTGCTTAATTTCTCTTCCTTAGCTTTAATAATTTCATCTTTTGCTAAATAAAATCCCGCTTTAGCTTGCTTGTGAATATCTTTATTAGCTTCAGCATATTCATGCATTAAAGGTTCAGAAAAGCTAAAATGTAAGCCTTTGTATCTACGGGTAATATTCTCAATTTGCTTTTTACTTAAATCATCAATCGAAAAGTTATTATCTTCATCTAAAAAATCGTGAACATCTTTTTCCATGAAGCGACAATTACTTAGATCAGCTCCGCGCAAATCCGCATTTGGCATATAACAATCGTTAAAAGTCACATCGCTTAAATCCGTTTCACATAAAATAGCGCCTTCTAAATTACAGTTTTCAAAATTTGCTCCTCGCATATTGCAACCTGTAAAATCTATAGCTGATAAATCAAAGTGATTTCTAAAAAGCTCATCTAAATTTAGTTCTTTAGGATTTTTAAACCTATTAAATTGGTTAGAATCTGAACTTGGCCTGATGATAGCTCCCCCAAAATCAGGAATTACAACTATATCTTGATTGGAATAAAATTTACTTTTCACATATTCCGCTATAGAGCCTTGAGCTTCAGAAGCATTACTGTCTCTTGCTTGGATGAATTCTTGTAACGCAGCATTATCCATTTCATGTCTCTGAATCTTAACATTTAAATTTATTGAATAATCTGAAGCAGCCTCAAAGTTATTATCTTTAACCATATTAATATTCTTGTATTATAATTATATATTTTCTAAATATAAGAAATATACTATTATAAACCTAAATACCTTAATAATTAATTAATAGGTCTTGAGTAGGATGTGGAATAAAACGTCAGTAAATTTGATGCGTAATATGCTAAAAAGGTAGAGTAGAACTGCTCTACCTATAATGGAAAGAAAAATAGTTTATTGAAAAAGCTCGAAGGCCTTATCGATATTCCCAAGTAAAGGGTTAAAAGTATCAACGCTTAAATTATCAACTAAACTATCAACAACATTATCTTCAACATTGTCAAAATACTTTTCAAGACTTTTAATTGATTTTTTAGCTGCTTTTTCAGTAATATACTCAACAGTATCAACCATAGCTTCTTTAATAGAGCCAACATTCTGTTTTAGCTGTGTTTTAACTTCATAAAATTCTTCTTTATTAATCTCAATATAATCTGCAACATTATCAAGTAAAACTTCAGAAGCTGAGTTAATAGCCTGCTCTGTAGTATCAGCCCAACCTTTGAAGGTTATGTTTATACTATCTTTAAAATTAACAATATAATTCTTGAGATTTGACTGTAAATTTTCTAAAGCTGGCCAAATATAATTATTATAACTTATAGTAGCAATTTCTTTAACTGTATAAGTTAGCCCAGTTTTTTCTACGCAACCAATAAAATCGTTAGTTGTATAAGTACATATTGGTACTTTAATCGCTAAGTTTTCAACCAATCCACTATAGTTAAAGCTTGTATGATGCTTGTTTTCTGACTTGGAATTGCTTTCTTCTTCGCTATCTTCAGATGAAGGGCTTACACTATCTATTAAATTATCTTCAACGTTATCAAAATACTTTTCTAGACTTTTAATTGATTTTTTAGCTGTTTTTTCAGTAATAAACTCAACTGTATTAACCATCGCTTCTTTAATAGAGCCAACATTTTGCTTTAACTCTGTTTTTACTTCATCAATTTCTTTTTTATCAATTTCAATAATATCTGCAATATTATCGAGCAAAAATTCAGAAGCAGAATTAACAGCTTGTTCAGATGAATCAGCCCAACCTTTAAAGGTTATATTTATACTATCTTTAAAATTGGTAATATAATTTTTAAAATTCGACTGCAAATCTTTTAGAACTGGCCAAATATAATTATTATAGCTTATAGTAGCAATTTCTTTAACTGTATAAGTTAGCCCAGTTTTTTTTACGCAACCACCAAAATCGTGAGTCTTGTAAGTACAAATCGGTACTCCAACTGCTAAGGATCCTGCTAACCCGTAGTAATTAAAACTTGTAGGATGTTTATTTTCTGACATATAACTATTCTTATTATTAAATATCTTCTTAATGAAGACGCGAATAAAATATCAAAAAATTTACGATTTGTCAAGCAAAATTTAACATGTATGAATAAACATTAATAAATAAAGTAAGTTTTTTACGTTAGAAGCGAAAAAGTTAGTAGATATTAAGTTTATATGTTTTTTTTAAAAAAAAATAGGTAAAGCTGACGAGGCTTTACCTACAAAGGAAAGAATATTATAACTAAAAACCAAATTTATCCATATTTATAAAATAAAACTAATTATTTTTTAAATGAGGAAAATAATGTTCTCAATTAATTACCTTCATATGAAGATAATTTATTATACTAAATTTACTAGCAAATGTCAATCTTTTTATTAATATAATTAAATAAAATTAATTAAAGAGTTTGCTTTAGGCAAATATATTAGTTAGATCTATTTGCTTAAAGATATTTAGAAATGGTTTAATATTAGATCCAGCTTTGTTTATAATATAAGGCGATAAAATATATTTTTAATGAATTTTAAGAATGGGGCGAATGACCGGTCTCGAACCGGCGACCCTCAGAACCACAATCTGATGCTCTACCAACTGAGCTACATTCGCCATAAGGTTTTAAGTTGGTATAAACTAGCGTAGAAAATGCTAAATGTCAATAGTAGCTTTAAAGGGTTTTAAAGATTTATGTTTAAAACTAAATTCTAATTACATTCCTTGATTTTAAGCATAATGGATTTAAAGTGATCAAAATAAAGTTCGCTTAATTCCTTTGTTGATGTAGTCGGCCAATGTTCTGCGTTTAGTTGAATAATCCTTATCTCTTCTTTAAAAAGATTATTGAATTTTTCATAAGACTGTTCTTCGTCCATGATAATGCATTTATATTTCTTAGTCTTAACAGCCCTCATAAGCTCCTTCATATCGCTAAATTTTATACTAGGCTCAGATATAAAATAGCTAGTAGGGGAAGTATCATAATTTTGAAAAAAACTATCTAATGCTTTTGAAAGTAATAAGATATTACTGAGAACTAATGATTTCTGTATTTCCTGCCTTAATTTTAAAAGCTTAATTTTTGCATTGTAATAATTAGCTTTAAAATAATCCTGATTTTGCGGTGAGGCTTGAGAGAGAGACCGAGTAATTATATCTAAACTATTTATCACCTTATGTAGGTCGAACCAAAAATGGTAGTCATGATTGCCTATTTTCTCAAGGCTTTGAGCAATGTATTTTACTTTGTTTGAGGGGAAATTTAACTTGGTAATGACTTTTCCATCAAAATTAGGATCTACCATAATAATCAAATCAGCTAATTGCAGTTTATTAATTTGGCTAGGTTTTAAATGATGGTGATGAACGCAAGCATTACTTGTACCTAATATCTCTATATCAACCTTATCTTTTCCAATCATCGAAATTAGAGAAGCAATAGGAGAGAGCATTGTAACAATTTTAATCTTTGGTTCAGCATTAACAGCCAAACTAAAATTTAAAATAATTGTGATAAGCAAAATATTAAAGCTCTTATGCATCTTTATCTCATGAATTATTATTTTGAGCAAGCCTTAGCAGCTCGTCTTTAGTTAAAACAAAATTGCTTTCCACCCATTTGATTTTAAGCTTATCAAGCATATTTTTAAGCTCACTTCCTTCAAAATTAAGAGCCAATAACATATTACCATTGATAGGAAATTCCTTTGGCTCATGAGTTTTCATTTTATTTAAAATACTCTGCGCTTCATCAGTTGCCAGTGATTTTAAAGAAGATAAAACTAATAATCTTTGCTGAAATAAATTAGGGTTGTTGAACCATAAATGATATAAATCTTCCCTGAGAGGGTTATATTCTTTACTGAGCTCAACTATTTCATTAATTATCTTATTCGACATTCTTAAGTTTAAAACTATATCTTTTAAACTCTCTTTAGTGGTCTGGCTTAATAGTAAAGCATATTTAGTTGCAAGGCTATCCTGAATATTTAGTATTTGCGTGAGCTCTTTTAAATCTTTTAATGCTTGAATATTTACTGAAATTCTCTCATCGATTTCTTTAAATACCCCCCCCTTTTCCATTAAATCTAAAACCATGATATGATTGTGATGGGCTAATATCCGGTCCATTTCAACCGTAATCCTTTCCCTGGAAAGTTGCTTTAAACCTGATTTATGCTCTATTGCTGCATGGTAGCCAGTCTCATCTATTTCTTTTGCATATCTACCAGAGAACCGAAAAAACCTAAGTATTCTAAGGTAATCTTCCTTTATTCTTTCAGCAGCATCGCCAATAAAAACTACTTTTGAGTTTTTAAGGTCCTCTAAGCCACCAAAATAATCATATATTTTTTGCTCACTTATGTCATAACTTAAAGCATTAATGGTAAAGTCTCTTCTGGCTGCATCTTGTGCATAATCTTCAGTATATTCTACCTTTACGCGCCTACCGAAACATTCAATATCTTTTCTAAGGGTAGTAATTTCAAACTTCTCTCCATTAACTATTGCTGTTACAGTCCCATATTCTATACCGGTAGGGACTGTTTTGATGGAACATTTACTGCATGCTTCAATTACTTCTGCAGGCAGGAGGGGGGTTGCTATATCTATATCCGTAATTTGGGCATTAAGTATTTTATCTCGGACGCATCCACCAATTAGCCTAAAGCTTTTTCCTGTTGATGATAATGCTTCAGCTAAAATTTTGAGATTTTCTGAATTAAATTCGAGCTTAAGGTTGACTTGATTCATAATATTTTGAAAGGGAATTATAAGGCAGCTTCAAGAATAAATCTTTGATGCTGCCCTAATAATATAGCCTTAGTTGAAATATTTACGTTCAGTTACAAGCTCGACTTGATCGTCACCTTGTAATTCTTCTTCATTCTGTTTTTTTGGTAAGGTCCAGTTTTTTTCCCTTGCTACCTCTTGCTTAGGACTGCCAGCATTACCAGTGGCAGCGCTAGCATTGCCACCATTATTGCCACTACTAGTATTTCCAGCTTTAGCTTGTTTAATACTTAGTTTAGACTTACCTTTATCAAATCCAACAAGTTTAACTTCTACTTTGTCTCCAACTTTAATATGGTCCTTAATATCAGTTACTCTTATTTCAGAAATTTCGCTAATATGTAAGAAACCATCTTTTGATCCGAAGAAGTTTACGAACGCTCCTGAATCAATGATTTTCACTACTGTTCCTTCATAGATTTTGCCCACTTCAGGGTCGCCAACAATATCATTAACCATTGCAAGGGCTTTATTTAATGATTCAGCGCCTACCGTTGCAATTTGCACAAGTCCTTCATCGCTAATATCAATCTTAGCACCGGTTTTTTCACAAATATCTTTAATTACTTTGCCACCAGGGCCAATTAATTCTCTGATTTTGTCTTTGTTAATTTGTACAGTTTTGATAATTGGTGCATGTTCACTAACTTCTGTTCTATGAGCTTTAATTGCTTTATCCATTTCACCAAGAATATGCAGTCTACCAACGCGTGCTTGCTCTAAAGCTTGACGCATAATTTCTAAAGTAATACCAGATACTTTAATATCCATTTGTAGTGCAGTAATACCGCTTGTTGTACCGGTTACTTTGAAATCCATGTCTCCAAGTGCATCTTCGTCACCTAAAATGTCTGAGAGAATAGTAAACTTTTTATCTTCCATTATGAGTCCCATTGCAATTCCAGCAACTGGAGCTTTTAAAGGAACGCCAGCATCCATCATAGATAGTGATGCACCACAAACAGTTGCCATTGAACTTGAACCGTTACATGATGTTATCTCTGACACAACTCTGTATGCATATGGAAAATTTGTTCTTTCAGGAAGCACTGCTTGAATTGCTCTCCAGGCAAGTCTACCATGACCAATTTCGCGTCTTCCAGGACCGCTCATCCTTCCAACTTCACCAACTGAATATGGTGGGAAGCTATATTGCAGCATGAAATGTTCACGTTGCTCTCCTTCAAGCCCATCAAGAATCTGCTCATCCTGTGTAGTGCCAAGTGTTGTTATCACAAGAGCTTGTGTTTCGCCTCTTGTGAATAAACTAGATCCATGTGTTTTAGGAAGTAAACCAACCTCACACTCTATAGGTCTTATATCAACTGCTTTACGCCCATCAATCCTAACTTGGCTATTAAGAATACTTTCTCTAACAACTTGCGATTTAATTTTTTCTAATGTATGAGCAACTTCAAGGCTAGTATAACCTTGAGCTTCAGTTGCGTATTTCTCTAGAGCCGCATGTTGAATAAGTTTTAGTAAATCTCTTCTTTCACGCTTTGCTGGAATCTTATAAGCGGCTGTAATTTGCGCACCAAATTCATTTTTTAAATGACTCTCTAGGGAAGAAAAATCCTTCTTTTCAATTACCCATTTATCTTTACCAGCTTCTTTCTCCAGCTCTTTAATAGCTTTAATTACAGGCTGGAAAGATTTATGACCAAATTCTAATGCTTCAAGCATGTTTTTTTCACTAAGCTCACTTGCGCCAGATTCAACCATCATGATAGAATCATCAGTTCCAGCAACGATAAGTTCTAATCTACTCTCTTTTAACTCTTCATATGTTGGATTTAATACGTATTCACCGTCAATATAACCAATTCTTGCAGCTGCAATAACAGATTCATATGGCAAGCCTGAAAGGCTTAGCGCTGCAGATGCACCAATAATTGCAACTATATCAGGACTACAAGCTGGATCATGTGACAAAACTGTGCAAAGAATTTGTGTTTCATTATAAAACCCATCTGGGAAGAGGGGTCTAATTGGTCTATCAATAAGCCTTGATATTAAAACTTCTCTGTCGCTTGGTTTACCTTCACGCTTTATAAATCCACCAGGGATTTTACCAGCTGCAGAAGACATTTCTTTATAGTGTACGGATAGTGGGAAAAAATCTACCCCTTCTTTTGCTGCTCTTTCAGCTGCAACTGTACATAAAACTACTGTCTTACCCATTTCAGCAATTACTGCGCCTTCTGCTTGACGAGCAAATTTCCCTGTCTTTAGGGTTAATTTATGCTTGCCATATTCAACTGTCTTTATAACTTCATTAAACATTCATTCATCCTTAAAATTTTCAAATTTTTATTATTTCGTCAGGTTTGTATTTATTGAGCAATGGGTATCCCCAATGCATATCAAAAAAGTATTTTCTCGTGGTTTTTTACTTACGAATATATAAACTTTATACCCATAACGCACCTTAACATAAAAGAAATAGTCTAATATGGGTACAAAGTCAAGTTTTTAAGATTTGAGCTGTATTCCTTATAAAAATAATACAGGCTTAGATAAAAAATAATAATTTCGTTTAAGTTATGTTACTAGTCATTAAAATAAACGATATAATAGTAAGCAATAAATTATTGTTATCTTTTAATAAATGGTAAGGATATGAAATCAGACGAGCTATTTTTAATTAGTGATATATTAGAGCTTATCAGTTTTAAGAGTAGCCATACTCCAGAAGAATTCGAATTAATTAAACGTCATATACTTAAGCTTGAAGACGTTAATCAAGAGATAAGTGTAATGAATATTGTATGCCCTTATAATCCTGATGTTTCTGCACATACTCTTTTAGGTTTAGCTATTAAGTATAACAATATTCAATTAATAGATTTTCTATTAAGTCTTAATAAAATCGACATAAATAAACCTGATTGTAGTGGAACATATCCATTGCATCAAGCAATAGTCTATAATCTTAGTATTGCCAAAAAATTAGTTGAGCTAGGTGCTAATGTAAATGTTCGTAATAAATTTGGATATTCTCCATTACAATATGAGGATTATAGTTTATCACTTTCACAACTAAAAACCAGTATTTCTATAAATCCTGACGAAAAATATAACACAGAAAAGCTAGATTTCTTAATAACTAAAGGAGCAGATGTTAACCATCATATAGAAGACCAAGAGTATTGGTATATAATAAAAGATAATGTTTTACAAACTTACGCAAAATATTATAAGATCCCAGCTGTAAAAAAACTCCTAAGTGCTGGTGCCTATATAAATGATTCAAATAATTGGGGGTGGACAGCTCTACACTACTCAGCAAAATTAGAACATGATTATTGTGCGTATGGAGATCGAGTTCTCAGTAAATTATTTCTTGAGAAAGGATTTGATATACTTCAGAGAAGCAAAATATCTGAAATAACTTTCACTTCATTTGGAGATCCAGCTCCTATATATCCTGTGTATCGCGAAGGAGATAGTCCTATAAAATTTATACCGGTAAGTTGGATAAGAAAAGAGTTAAAGAAGAATTTGAAATGCTCTATTTACAGCTTTGAATTATACCGTGGTATAAAATTCAAAGAGCTACATAAAAAGATTTCTAAGACTGAAGCTGTAAATTTTTACCCTTCATTTAAAGGTATTGATTTTGCTAAAGGTTGTTTTACAGAATTAAAAGAGCAACTTAACTCTATAAGTTTAGATACTCCGGTTAATAGAAATATTGTAAATAGTATTGTTAAAAATTCTTGTAACCTAACAAGACAGCTTTTTAATACTAATTATGAAGAACCCATACAATTACAAGATTTTAAAAGTGTTAGCCGAGACTTTATTAAATCAGTTTGTATAAAAATTGATTTAAAAAAAGGGGGATTTACTAATGCTTGGTATAAAGTCCTTTGTTTATGTAAAGAAGAAAAAAATCTAGGTTATTTATCTGTTTTGCCTAAAGAGCTCAAAGTTTATATTGGAAGCTATTTATTAAGTGGTTTAAAGAGCGGGGAACTTATAGAGAATGGTAAAGGATTTGCTCCGCGTCCGATTTTTGATGAACTTAAATCTATCGTAGATTCATTGCAAAAATTTGAAACTTTGCTAAGTGGATTATCATCTGATGAGTTTAACAATAGCCATGATTACTAAAAATAATTTGGCTATATAGAAAGTACATTCTCGTGGATTTTTACTTATGAATATATAAACTTTATACCCATAACGCACCTTAACATAAAAGAAATAGTCTAATATAGGCACAAAGTCAAGTTTTTAAGAATTATGTAGTGGAGACTTTAGGGAAAACACAGTTGTTGATAAAATGGCATAGCATCATTTGTAATTAATTCATTAAGCAATTTAAAAAATATATAATTTCCTACAAATAACAAAGGTGCTTAGATGACTCAAGACGAATTAAGAAAGCAAGTATTTGACCTTATAAATGAAAATAAAGCTGAAAATTTAGAATTAATAAAAGCTCAGTTATTAAAAATAGAAGATATAAATAAAGATATAACACTTAATGGGTATTCACCTATAAATGGCGCCCCATGCGTAATAATAACAGATATTTTCACAAAAGTTTGCGAGGAAAATAATATAGATCTGGCTAAATATATATTTAGCCTTAATAAGCTTAATATAAATAAAATTTGTAGTGAGGGAGATTCCTATTTGTACAAATCATTAAAAGTGAAGATTTTTCCAATTAAAGGTGATGTGCTGCCTGATTTTGTTTATGATTTCTCGATTGCGAAATTGTTAATTGAGCATGGCGCTGAGGTGAATAATATAAATAATCGTGGTGATTCTGCCCTGCATAATTTAAGTTCAGATTATGAGAATGATGAATGTGAATTTTTGATTAGTCATGGTGTTAATATTAATCATAAAAATAATCTAGGTATGGATGCATTATCATCCTTATCAAGGTTGTATAACATGTCTATGATAAGGAAATTATTAGCTTTAGGAGCATATATTAATATAGCGGATATTAAAGGTGCAACAGCTTTACATTGTTCGACTATAATTGAGTTTAATCCACTTCTTTTATCATCTTATGGTTTAACAAAATTATTATTGCAAAATGGATTTGACGTTTTACAAAAAATGAATAATGTTTGTACTATATTTTCATTTTTTGTTGATCCAAGGGAACGTGTAAAATATGAGATCGGTGAAGCTCCAATAAAATACTTACCTCTTGCTTGGATTAAAGATGAGCTTAAGAGTCCTGTTCCAACAAATAATATATATAAGTTTGAGCTTTATCGAGGTTTAAAATATTACGAGAATAAAGGTAATATAAAAAAGGAAGAATCATTAAGTTATT
>JAJFBM010000007.1 GCA_020697135.1 Rickettsiaceae bacterium | reverse complement strand
ATATATTTATTTCATCAAACTGCACATAACCATGGATGAGAGCTTTCAATAGAAGCTTTATTCCGGAAGAGCTAATATCATCGACCATGAGAGATATGGAAAAATAAGCCGTTTTCACTCTATCCCACATGTTTTCAGGCAAAAACCCCTTCATTATAGCTATAGCTTCTTCTGTTAATTTGTCGCTTATACGAATTTTATTTATATTCTCTACAATAGGTCTTATGAAGTTTATGATGTTTGATCCTAAGGCGTAGAGTATAATTTCATCTACAACAACTTCTTGCGCTTCTATTGTTTGATTTAAAGTCTCAAGTTGCTGGTCATCGAGCTCTTCTATGAACAATAAAGAAGTATAACCTGCATTTACTGCATCTATTACATCTTGGAATAATTCTTGCCTCATCTCTAGCCTCTAATAATTTTGGCTAAAATCTTACTAAAATCTTTCTATTCATGATATAAATAATGAATAATAGTAAAATGATTAATGAATTATTGTGAGTTTTTTACTTACAAGTAATTTTTAACCTGTTATGTAAAAGATTATTCCCTATAAAATTTTAACTTAGCTTTTTACATTTTAATTAAAATAGACTATTGATATACGTTCAAGCTTTGGTTAGGATAGGCATTAATAAAAATATAGATTTATAATATGATACAGAGAAATAGAATCTTATTTTCAGCAATTTCAGGCAATGTCCTAGAATATTATGATTTTACAGTTTATTCTATTTTTTCAATAGTAATTGGAAAAACCTTTTTTCCTGAAAGTTCAGAATATCTGCAGAATCTGTTAAGCCTTGCAGTATTTGCTCTAGGCTTCTTGACAAGACCAATTGGTGGTATTATTTTTGGCTATATTGGCGACCATTATGGTAGAAGAATTGCCCTCATTTGCTCAATGCTTGGCATGACGCTACCAACATTTGCTATGGGCTTAATCCCATCATTCAACGATATTGGCTATCTTGCCCCAATTCTTCTCATTATAATGCGCCTTTTTCAAGGATTATGTATCAGTGGCGAAGGCACAGGGGCTGCCATATTCGTTCTTGAACATATGCATAATTTTAGACCAGGATTGATCACTGGCTTTGTCCATGGGTCTAATATTGCAGGCACACTCATGGCCTCTTTCATTGGATTATTTATTGAGAATTACTTAAGTAAACATTACGAAGATGCATGGCGCTTTGCCTTTCTGCTTGGCGGTTTCTTAGGTCTTATGGGCTTTTATTTAAGGCTCTGGGTAAATGAAACTCCAATATTTGAGAAAATGGCAAGCACTAAGAAAGTTTTGCGAGCACCTTTTAAAAGCGTTCTGCAAACTGCTTTTCCATTATTAGTTCTAACATTTTTTGTTGGCGGCACTGCAAGTAGTATAGTATATTTAGTCAAAACCTATATAAATAACTTTTATAATGGGGTTATGCATCTTGATAATACTTCCGCGCTACTTTATTTAAGCTTTACTTCTATAGTTATGATGATTACTATGCCAATATCAGGCGCTTTGTCTGATAAATATGGCAAGATCAAAGTTATTATAACAGCAACAGCTTTAATATTTACATTTGCAATACCTGTTCTATATTTAATGTCCTCAGAGCACCAGATATTTCAGCTTACTGCTCTTGCATGTCTTGGGATTCTTGCGGGCCTCATCTCAGGCACTGCTTATATTTTTGTAATATCGCTATTTACACCTGAACAGCGCTATACTGGGGTTGGCTTTAGCTATAATCTTGGTGTTGCAGTATTTGGTGGCACTTCTCCAATGATAGCTCGTTGGCTAGTTGAGAATACTGGGCTGCTTTACTCTCCAGCGTTTTATATCATGATCACCTCAGGATTATTACTGCTTATTTTAAAATATTATATAAGTAAAAATATAATCAATAAAGATGTGTAAAGCTTGAAAAATTGTGACACTATTATTTAAAGAGGTATTAGTTATAATATGCTTGCAAGCTTATCTCTACTAGCATTAAGCCTACTTAGCATATTATCTAAATTACTTTGAAAGTCACTTGGCGAAAAAGAAGGAGTTTGCAGAGGTTCTGAGGTGACAATTTTAGGCTTTGAAGGAGAACTACGATAAAGGATGTTTTGTGCAGCTTTAATTGAGAGTTTATCTGTATAGAGCATTTTTTTGATAAGATTTAGCTTATCTATATCTTCTTTTTTATAATAACGTCTTCCTCGAGCTTTTTGCGGCACTATGCTTGGAAAGTTTTTTTCCCAAAATCTTATAACATAGGCTGGAAGCTCAGTTATCTCTGTTACTTCGCCTATAGTATAATATTTCTTATTCAGCAATGTATTTTGCATATTATTCCAAATTATTTACCTTAGCTTTAAGCTTCTTTGAAGCAAGAAAATTTATCACTCTTCTCGAGCTAATTGTAACAGGTTGCATACGAGAGATATTTAAGCCAAATCTTTCCTTTTTAGCATGAATTTTAAAAGTACCAAAATTTTGTAATTTTAATATTTGCTCTTTATCTAAAATATCGATAATACCTTCAAATATTGTAGATATTACATTCTCACATAAAGCCTGAGACATACCGAGTTTCTCAGATACTTTATTTGATAAAGCCGCTTTAGTAATTGTTTGACTCATAATTAAATTAAATCTATTAAATTAATAATAATACTGAAAATTTACATAACTGATCAGACTATATACTTTAATATTAAATAAACATCAATAAATTATATAGGAAAATAAGAAATTTATGAAGGATCTTTGAGCAATTAGGATATAATTTTTTACTTAGTACCTTATTAATACAGCACCCCAAGTCAGGCCTGCACCGATTGCCGACATAACAATTAAGTCGCCTCTCTTAATTAACCCTTTGGAATTTGCATATTCTAGGGCAAGAGGAATTGAAGCTGCTGAACAATTCGCATGTTCAGAGACAGTTTTAATTATTTTCTCATGACTCAAACCTAACCTATCTGCTAAAGCATCTATGATTCTTATATTTGCTTGATGCGGGATAAAATGATCAATTTGATCAATATCTATATTATGCTTACTGAGCAAAGTTTTTATAGCATCACCCATTTTCTCAACAGCATGCCTAAATACCTCTTTACCCTTCATTTGTACAGTGCCTGCAAAACCATTTAATGCAACACCACCATTTGTATATAATATATCCCATAGCTCGCCGCTTGAGTATAGCTCAGAACCTATTATATCAGAGTTACTTTCATCATCTTGAGTCAATATAACAGCACCTGCACCATCGCCAAAAAGAATAGAGGTAGATCTATCGCTCCAATCAAGAACAGAAGACATTTTTTCAGCACCAACTAACAATATTGTTTTAGCAGCTTTGCTTTGAAGCAAAGAATTGGCAATATGCATACCATAGACAAAACCTGAGCAAACAGCTTGAAGATCAAATGATGGACAGTTTTTTAAACCAAGATAACCTTGTAGCTTCGTAGCAGTTGCTGGAAACGAATTATCAGGTGTAGTTGTTGCAACGATTATTAAATCGATAATATCTTTATCAATAGAGGCATCTTTAATTGCACGTTCTGCAGCCTTATAAGCAAGGTGAGAGGTTAATTCATTATCTGCAGCAATAGAACGCTGTAATATCCCTGTACGGCTTTCAATCCATTCTGCAGTTGTATCTAAACTTAAGGTTAAATCCTTATTAGTAACTATTTTTTCAGGTAAATAGCTTCCGCAACCTATTATTTTACTACCCATGGATACCTTACAGTTTATTTGTTCAACTTAAACAAAAAATGAAAAAAATTTTTAAAGTTCAAATGCAGAAGATTTATAGATTAAATTAAAATCATAGATTTTATAGCTAAATCGCAAATTAGTGAAATATTTTCTAATTTAAATAATTATTATATCTTAAAATAAAAAAAATATTTAAGGAAAAATATGGAATTTAAGCCTGTAATAGACTTATTTTCCATATTATTTATATTTAGCTTAAGAATTGCTCGAATTACTCTTCAGTATCTTCGTCATCATTTTCTTTGATTGCAAGCACTTGACGGCCATTATATGTCCCATCTTTAACAGACATATGATGTGGAAGTTTATATTCCCCTGTTTGTGAATCAACAATTACATTAATTTTGCCAATTCCATGATGAGAACGACGCATATTTCTTCTAGATTTAGAAGTTTTCTTCTTTGGTACTGCCATAATAATCCTCTTAAAGACTTAAATGTTTGGCTTAAATATTTTAAGCTTTGAATCCCTGTAAAAATAAATTCCTTGAATTATGATAGAAACTAACCTAAAACCTAGTTTTAATCAAAATAAATCTTAGGCTAAAATAAATTTTATCATTATTTTAAATAATTCATTTGTCAAATGAACCGACAATATAGTATATTTTAACCTAAAAATCCAGCAATTTTTAACTGACTATAATAGAATCATATGGAGAGATCGATGAAATTTAAATTAATTAACCTTTTTTGTTTGTTCGGGCTATTATCGCTTCCAGCTTGTAAAAGCATTGATGTAACAGGGACAAACCTTAGAGAAGCAGATATTCAATATGTAAAAAGTAACTCTCTTACTAAAGAACAAGTTATAGATAGACTCGGAAGCCCGACAATAACTCCTGACTATTCACCAAATACTTGGTATTATGTTTATATTAAAACCACAAAAACTACGTTAACTTTCCCAAGCATTGAAGAACAAAAGATTTTAAAAATTACCTTCAATAATGTAGGTAAAGTAGAAAATGCGGTTGTAATGGACAATACTCATAATAATAATGTAAAAACTGTATCGCATGTAACTCCAACCCCAGGCACAGAAACATCAGGATTACAAGAGTTTGTTAAAAATATTGGCCGGTTCAATAAACCTAAGAAGAAAAAGTAAGATTTTCTGCTGTAAATCTACAAAAGAGATGCGATTAACCGCATCTCTTTTCTTTTCACACTGCTTAAAGCTTTAATATAATGCAATCTGACTCTGGAAGCACTTTTTAAATAACAACATTTTATGAACTATATTTACAATCATGAAATACGACAACAGATTAAAAATTGCATCGAATTATTAAATATAATTCTAGGAGCCGATCTTTTAGGCGTTTATCTTTATGGCTCCTCTCTTGTAGGCGGTTTACAGAAATACAGTGACATTGACTTATTCGTCGTCACTAATCGCGCAACAAGCTTAGAAGAAAAAACTAGATTCGTTTCTAGCCTCCTCCAAATCTCTGGCATTTATATGAAAAGTTCAAAAATGCCTATTGAAATTACCATTGTTGAAAAGGGAGCTATTAATCCTTGGCAGTATCCTCCTCACTTTGATTTTCAATATGGTGAGTGGTTACGCACAGATTTTGAAAACGGCAATATTGAACCATGGCCAAACAATGAAATGCCTGATCTTGCGCTAATTGTTACTCAAGTTTTATTAAAAAGCCAAACCTTATGGGGGGCAAAACCTGAGCAGCTAATGGAGCATGTGCCTTATCAAGATTTTATGAATTCTATGCTTTATGATTTAAATAGGCTTGCTACAGATCTTAAGAATGATACTCGCAATGTTTTACTTACTTACGCACGAATATGGAGCACATTAGAAACAGATGCAATAAGATCTAAACCTGCGGCAGCAGATTGGGTAATAAATAAACTACCTAATAAATATCAAAATGTGATGAAACGCGCAAAATCCATTTGTATCAGTGTTGAGAATGAATATTGGGATGATATCGAAGTACTAATAAAGCCTTGCGCAGATTTTATGGTGGATAAAATTAATGTGCAAATTCCATTAGTAAATTTCGATGACTCTAGTAAACTGATAAAACTAGCCGAGGAACCATTTTCAGGAGATCCATCGCTTTACTTTAGATAAATTGAGCAATTACAAGATATTACTTAATCTCAAAGAGCTCGTTAGGGAGGGAATTTACCTCCTCCCCCCTATTTTTTCTTATTGGTAATTGTTTAGTTGGCATACCAAAAGCACATAATAAAGAAAAAAACATTTGGACTAAGAGTGTAAGTAAAATTTTTATAAGTATCTTTTTTTAATATGTTGAAACCAGTTGAGCATGATGTGGAATTATTGCTCATCTATAATATTAAATATATGTGCCATGAGTTCTAGAGGTAGTCTTGCTATATAATTAGATTGTTCAACACCTTGCTCATCAACAACATAATAATTTTGTTGCTCCTCTGAAGTTATATCTTTGCATATACCTTTTATAGTCATAATATTTGCACCCGAATAATCATTAAGCTTGCTAATAAACTCCCTATAATTATGGTTGCTGTTACCTGCTAATTTCTTTTTTATTTCTACCTTATGGTGTTTTAATGTGAAAATATCTAAAGATGATAAAGCGTTAGGGGAGTTATTCTCTTTAATATCATCGAATAAAAACTTATAAGCACGCAGATACGCATCCTCAAATATTTTCATGTTTCTTTCTGTATATCCTTTTATTTCAGGATTATCTACCCCATCAACATTAAGTAAAATATAATTATGTTTTAAAGCCTCTGCTAGAGATTTTACTCCTACCTCTCTAATCCCATTATTATAAAGGTCAAGTGAAGCTAGTGTTGAATTATATTTTAAAATCTCTGCTAGAGATTTTACTCCTACCTCTCCAATATTATTATCACCAAGATAAAGTAAAGTTAGTGTATTATTATATTTTAAAGTCTCTGCTAGAGATTTTACTCCTACGTCTCTAATATTATTTTTACTAAGATAAAGTGAAGTTAGTGTTTTATTATATTTTAAAGTCTCTGCTAGAGATTTTACTCCTACGTCTCCAATATTATTATCACTAAGGTTAAGTGAAGTTAGTGTATTATTATATTTTAATGCTTCTGCTAGAGATTTTACTCCTACGTCTCCAATATTATTATTATAAAGTTTAAGCGAAGTTAGTGTTTTATTATATTTTAAAGTTTCTGCTAAAGATTTTACTCCTACCTCTCCAATGTTATTATCACCAAGATAAAGTAAAGTTAGTGTTTTATTATATTTTAAAGTCTCTACTAAAGATTTTACTCCTACGTCTCCAATATTATTATCATTAAGGTTAAGTGAAGTTAGTGTTTTATTATATTTTAAAGTCTCTGCTAAAGATTTTACTCCTACCTCTCCAATATTATTATCACCAATATAAAGTGAAGTTAGTGTTTTATTATATTTTAAAGTCTCTGCTAAAGATTTTACTCCTAAGTCTCCAATATTATTATAGCCAAGATAAAGTGATGTTAGTGTTTTATTATATTTTAAAGTCTTTGCGAGAGATATTGCTCCTTTAGCTCCAATATCATTACCATCAAGGTTAAGTGAAATTATTGATTGATTCTTCTCTAAGGCCTTGGCTAAAATTAAAACTTGCTCAGATGATAGCTTCTTCCTAGCTAAAAATAAATCTTTAGTGCGATTATTATTGATATCATCGATAATTTTTTGAAACTCTTTATTATCCATATTTAACTCTTTATATATCTATTGTCATAGTCATTAATCAGGGGTTAATCTTTTTATAAATAAATTAATACGCCTACAATGAAAAATTAATGTTATTTAAATTTTATGATGGTGCGCTATTATAATTTAATTCTTATTTCTTTATTTTGCGTTCTTCGAAAATTGGCTTCAGCTTCACCCCCTTTATTCTTTCGTAATTCGTCATGGCGAGAACTGGCTTTAGACTGTGCGTAACCATCCAGTCGAACTAATCCTTAGTCATCCTGAATTTATTTCAAGATCTCCTTTTTATTAGATGCTGAAACAAGCTCAGCATGACGATGCGGCCTTTAGGCCTTTTTCGCAATGCCGGCATTGTTGCGTGGCTATAAAAGTTGCCCCATTTGTCATGACCTTAGGCACAGGCGGCGGTATCTACAATATATATAAGTCAATAGGTTAGGGCTTTAAAATGGACCCCGCAATCAAGTCGCGGGGTGACAGCGACCTGAAACGCGTTCCACGCAACAATGCCTAAAAAGCCCGCTGGCCTTGCTTCCCCCCCCCATTTTTTTTACTCGTTTGAGGAATGAAGCACAAGCCCTTCCATTTTTTTCTTTCTGATTTTGTTATTTACACATAACAATGCAATAACAAACCTGTTGGTTTATAATTATACGGGTAAAAACCCTAACATTAATAGGGAACAAAAAATTATTTTGTACAGTTTAACAAGGCTGGAAACACTATCACAAAAAACAAGGAAGGTGGCAAGGTTTATGCACCTTAATACCCCTCCCCGGCATGAAAAAACTATTTATAATTAAATATTCTTCTCAGAGTCTTATATTACTTAATCTCAAAAAGCCCGGTTACTTCACCCCATTCTCTTTTGGTCATTCCACTCTGTTCTTGAGTAACTGTTTCACCACGGAGCATTTTTTTGATCATTTCAACTGCATTTTTAGAAAGAGAAGATCCTTTTAACCTATATTCTTCAAAAGCTTCATAAGAAATTGGCACCCATTTTTTTACAATATCAAGCATTGCATCAGCATATGCTCTTATCTCATATTGTGCATGTGGGTCAGCGCGTAAAGCTAAGAAATGCAGAAGATTATGCAAATCTATCTTCCAGTACCACTCAGTATAATAATTAAGGGTTAAATTCATACGAGCAAGCTCTCTTGCTATACCATGCTTATTTTCATCAATGATATTTCCTGCTTCATCTTCATTCATAAGAGCAGTATAATGGTCATAACATTTTTCAGCATCTTCTTTAAGAATCCTAATTACATCTTCAGCAAATTCTTCAGGAACTGATAAATCCTCACGACATTGCTTATTAACTTTAGATTGTGGCGCAATATTTTCTTTAGATGGTAGATAGAAGTCACTTCCCATAATAGAGTAACGGGCTGAATATTCATTTACTGAAGCTGTGCGGTGGCGTATCCATTGACGAGCAATAAAAATAGGCAGTTTTATATGAAACTTAATCTCACACATTTCAAAAGGTGTTGTATGTCTATGACGCATAAGATAATGAATTAAGCCTCTATCTTGATTAGTCTGTTTTGTACCTGTTCCATATGAAACACGAGCTGCTTGCACAACAGCATTATCATTGCCCATATAATCAACAACCCTAATGAAACCATGATCAAGTACTTTTATTGGTTGATATAATATCTCTTCGAGCTCTAGAGAAATGGCTCTTTTTGTTGTGTTTTGCTCGCTTAGCAGATTATCTATTGCCTCATCTTTGTTGATTACATCTAGGGTCACTTTTATACCTCATATTTTTTTAGAACTGATTATCTAGGTTCTGTGAAGGAAATTTTTTAAGATATATTTTTATGGATTTTTAGGCGAAATATTAGAAAATTTTGCAGGAATAGTGCACCTATTTCAAAAAATTTTCTAAGAATTGCAGCCAAAAAGATTTTAAATAGGCTTAAATTAAATTTCCTTCACAGAACCTAATATAAACTAAGAATGTTTATTTAGCCAAACCGAAATTAGTCTTTCTTAAAAAATATTTTTCTGGTATAATGAGTTTGCCAAATTTGAAAAAGGCTATGGTGATAAACGCTGCTTGGAATAGAAGTTGCGGACCCGGGGGCAGTACCCGGCGCCTCCACCATTTTTTGCTTTAGTTAAAAATTTCTAACTAAATTATGGGGGCGAATAAGGTTCGACGCACTTAGTAAAGGAGTAGTTTTTGCCCGGCATGATACCGCCGAGCTTTCGAAAGCTTCCTTGGAAGTTTTTGCAAAGTTGTTGGATCATTAAAGATAAATGCAAACGATAACGTTGCACCTGCAGGACGTACAGCACTAGCTGCTTAATCCCGCGCGGTTGGGGGCTTCCGGGCAACAGAATAGCCCCACTTTATAAAGAAGAATTTTAACAGTAATTATTTAGTTGTGTTAGTTAATCTTTAGTGATATTTTGTCCCGCACTTCAAGAGTTTTTATTAAATCTGTTTAATTATCTAGCTCTTAAGGTAAAAATCAGTTTATAATCCTTTCTTAAGAGTACAAGCTGATATTTAAAGAATTAAAATAATTTTATCCATGCAAGACACTTATATTGACTATACAAAACTTATTGATGAAGCAATGCATATAGTCGTTAAAAGAACACTCGAGACTATTGCAGAAAACGGTATTCCAGGCGATCATCATTTCTATATATCTTTCTTAACTCAAGCACCAGGCGTTTCTTTATCAGCCAAGCTAAAGCAGAGATATCCTGAAGAAATGACAATAGTTCTACAATATCAATTTGAAGATCTTCGTATATTTAATGATTATTTTAGTGTAAAACTAAGCTTTGAAGGAGTTAAAGAAACTATTGTCATTCCTTTCAGTGCCCTAACTGCTTTTGCAGATCCTAGCGTAAAATTTGGCCTACAATTTAAATATTTCGAACCTGCTTCAGGACAAAATAAAATTCACCTCGAACCTAAAACTAGCCCTTTAACTCTTGCCCAAAAGGAAGAGTTAGAAAATGCTGACAATATTGTAAGCCTTGATAGTTTTAGAAATAAGAATAAAAAGAAGTAAGAAGCTTAGATATAAAATTTACTTTGATTTATATAAGCCATTTAAATCAATTATTTCTTTGACAGACTGACTTACCATACCGTCTATTCCTTCTCCATTTTTTATAGCTTTTTTAACAAGAGTTGATGATAATAGCTGCTCGTATTTTTTATTCCTAATAGTTTTAATAATCACTCTCTTACCAAGGTTTCCCTTTAATAGCGACAAATTATCATCCCCTCGAAGTACAATAATAAACTTTTCTACTGGTAGAGCCATTAAACCACCAAGTGTATGTTCTTTATATTGATCAGGAATTGCAGATGCTACCATAAAGCTTGCAAGTGCACTTTTATTGTTGTTTAAGGCTAAAGCAGTATCTGAACCTATTACACCAATAAATTCAAGGCCTGAGAATACTGATTTCACTTTAACCATCCCATTATTTTGATTGTTAAAAATAAATAATTTTTGCATTTCCTGTGGAGGAAGGCGTGTAATTAATACATAAGGGTTCTTGGCAAATACTGCCTCTAACATATCTAATCTAAGCTTAATATCTGCTCGAACTTTAAATGAGTCACCGCCCCATGATGGATAAATCAACGTAAAATCGCATAACCCTTTTTTTATTGGAAGAACAGTTATCGCTTCATGCTCTTTATGTAATGGGTCAAAAGAGCCTACATAATAACATAGTTTTTTATTAGCTAGAGTGGATTCTAAAATCTCATCTTTTATTAAATTTTCTAAAATAAGTGCATTAGCAGATAATGGATAAAGGATTATGAATATTAGCAATAATCGCATAAAAGCTCCTCTAATAGAAAAATATTAATTTATTAGAATAAAAGCATAAACAAAAAATAAGATCTGTAAAATAATTTATAATATAGTGGTTAAAGCATAAAAACAGTTTATTTCACGCCTTCAAGATGCTAGATTTAGCATTTAAATCAACCTAAGGGTGAAAATATGTTTAGAATCTTTTTATCAAAAACTCTCTCGAAATCTCTTAAATACGGGCCACAATTAGGTGCCAGTCATTTTAGCTATAAATATGGCTTAAACCACTCAATGCAAATAAGACAATTTAGCAATAGTTCAAACGATACTAAGCAAGGCATATTTAAAAAATTTGTTTGGCAACCATTAAGTGGCATTTTATCTGGAAAAACATTTGATGATTCAATAGCTAAACATAGCGAAATCGTAAAGCCTGATACTAAAATTCTGACAACATTTAATATAAATTCTTTTTATGAAATTACCCAGCCTTACAGTGATAAAGCCTTCAGGGATGCAGACAGAGCATTTGATAGATTCTATTATAGCTATAATAATACGAAGTACGATATAAACGCAGCTTGTGAGCTCACTAGAAAAACAATGCTGCATTATTGTGCAGAAAATGGGTATCTCGATTTTGTAAAAAAACTTTTATGGAGAGATGCTGATATTAACGCTGAAGACAAGGAAGGTAATACTCCACTAAATAGCCTAATTCAGAAAGTCAATTGGATGCAAACAGCAAAATATGATTTACTTAAGGATGAGTATCAAGAGATAATAGATAAGTTATTGGAATATGGGGCAGATGTTAATAAGCCTAATAAAAATGGCTTTAGCCCGTTTTTAGTATCTTGCAAGGGGAGCGATGAATCAATATTTAAACAGCTTTTAAAGCATGCAAATATTATCAATGTTGACGAAAATTATAATCCTTTATTTATAGCTGCCATTAGTAAGGAAACTTCTAAATTTGATGTAATATTAAATTTTTATAAAAATCATAATATTTCCTATAATGCAGCAAATTTAGTTCTGCATACATTCTTAGCCAAGCATATTAATGAGTATATGATTGATCGACTTATTGATATATTTTATAATTTAGATGTTAAAGATGAAAATGGTGATACTTTACTCCATTTATATTGCAAGAATTATGAGGAAGACTATTACAATGTAATAACGACATTAATAAAAAAAGGCTTATATATCAATGAGACCAATCTAAAGGGCAATACACCCCTTATGGAAGCTTGCCTAAATGGAAGCACCGACTTTGTTGAATCTTTACTTCAACATAGGGCCAAAGTTAATTTCAAAAATGCTGAAGGCGACACTGCCCTTCTTTTTGCAATTGAAGATAACAATTTGACAATTGCAACAAGATTATTAGAGCAGGGCGCAAACCCTAATGCAGAGAATTCAAATGACGATACTCCTCTGCACATGGCAGCAAGAAAAGGTAATATAGATGCAGTAAAACTTTTATTAAAATCCAATGCTAACCAGGACTCTATAAATAACAAAGGAAATTTGCCTCTTCATGAAGCTAGTAAATATGGTTGTTATGAAATAATAAGTTTTTTAGAAAAGGGGAATTATTTAAGTGAACAGAATAAAGATGGCGATACCCCTTTGCATCTAGCTGTTAAAAAGTCAAGTACTTGTACATTGACGCTCTTAAAGGATAATTCTAATTCAATAATTATACAAAATAATGATGGAGATAGTTTTCTACATATTGCTGCAAGAGAAAACAAGGAAAAATTATTCAAAAAAATTTATACTCTTCCAACCGTCTTTGAATTAGCTATTCAGCAATGTATTTTTCTAAAAAATAATGATGGTAATACACCATTGCATATCGCTGTCCAAAAGGCTAGTCTTTCTATAATAGAATATATGTTAAAACATGGCGCAGATGTTAATGATACTAATATGGAAGGCAAAACCCCTCTTATTTTTGCAGCTGAAAGAGGAGACACTGCTTTTGCTGATGTTTTACTTGAAAACGGTGCTGACTTAAGAGTAATTGACAATTTAGGTTTTGATGCAGAATATTATGCGAGAATCAATAATCATAAAAGCTTAATACGCTTATTTAAGGATTATAAAGATGGATTATTCCAAAGTCATCAAACATTTTATATTGAAGAAATCAAAAATTCTGCTCAAACACAATTTTTGAAATCAGAATTAGTTAAGCCTGAAGAAACAAACGATTCAAATTATACTTCTAATAATCCTAATTATAGCACATATGAAGTGCAAAAGATAAAACCGATAGAACAAAGTAAGTTAGTAGAAAATAAAACCTCCAATAAATATTATACATCCCCTGAAGCCTTTAAAACTAGGGATGCGTTAGATAGCTTTGTTAGCGGGGGTATTGGAGGTTATATAGGTAGTAAACTCTCAAAATTAAATTCAGACAATGAACCTCCTCATACCTTAAATACAACCCATTCAGAGCCTTCAAATATTACTCTTTCTGGCGGAAGCAGCAATTATGACGATGATGATTAAAGGACTTAGTAAAAAGTTCTCGCAATGAGAGCTTTTTACTTTTAGGGCTAGAAGTTATAAGGGGAAGTTTATGAGTTTACCGCTTCAACAGACTCAACTTCCGGAACGTAATGCCTGAGCATTGATTCAATACCGTTTTTAAGAGTAATGCTAGAGCTTGGGCAGCCCGAACAAGAACCACGTAGCTCTAAGCGCACCACCCCATTCTTAAAGCCTTTATATACAATGTTTCCACCATCTTGGGCAACGGCAGGACTAACACGAGTCTCTATTATTTCAACAATTTGCTTCTCTATTTCGCTAAGAGTATTGTAATCAATATCTGTAGTGCGTTGTGTACCTGTATTAAATACAGGAAAACCAGCAACAAAGTGATCCATCATAATCACTAAAGCTTCAGGCTTAAGCAATTCCCATTGTTCATTATCTTTTTTAGTTAAGGTTATGAAATCATAGCCGAAAAATACACCTTGTACGCCATCTATCTCAAATAATTTACGTGCAAGGTCCGAATTTGTACAATCTTCCTTCTCAAAATAATGCACCGGTTCACCCTCATTAATAACTTGATTTGGGTAAAATTTTAATGCATTAGGATTTGGGGTATCTTCAGTTTGAATAAACATAATATTTACTTATATTTTATAATAGTTGAGTAATTTGGTATAGTATTATAATTTAGGAATTTTGTAAAGTGTTAGTTAATGATCAGCGGCATTAAAGAGGATTTTAAAATTAAACCTCTAACACATCTTTTACAAGAGGAATTGTAATATTCCTTTTTTGTAATAAAGCAGCTTTATCAAGTATATCTACTATATGGACCACTTCAGAGAAGGTTCTAGGAATGCGGCTTACCAGGAAATTTATAACATCAAGCGAAACTTTTAATTCTCTTTCGGAAAAAAGCTTCAATAACATTATCTTCATTAGCTCTTCTGAGGGACAAGTTACTGCTGAGTTAAATAAAGAGTTTAACCTAGACTTTAAATCTTGCAAAGAAAATTTAATCTCTAATGGCCTTTGCTGAGTAGTTATTAAAGTATATTTTTTACGTTCGTGAAGCTTGTTAAAAATATGGAATAAATATACTTCATCCCAAACCTTATTGTCTATATCCTCTAGGATAAAGCTTTCATAATCTCTTAATTTAAAATCTATATCTTCATTTGGGCTTAAAAAATAGGCTTTAGCTTCCCTTTGCCAAATATGTGCTAGATGCGTCTTGCCACATCCTTCTGGGCCGTATAGTAAGACAGCATAAGGGTAAGGGTTAACCCCCCATTGGCTAGGCCATTTACAAATAATATCATATGCAACCTGGTTTGCATCGGTAACAATGAAATCTTCTTTGAAATATTGCTTATTATGTGGAAAATCTAGTAGTAACTGTTGCATACTATAATTTATTTCTACCAAATATAATTTATAACACGGGCATATATAGTCATTTAAATTGGAGTTTGCACAAGGAACGAGGAACGCAGTGTAGATATTGCCTACATAAGCAACATGTAACACAGCGAACACTCCAAGTCAAATCACTATAGCCTATTTTTCAAGCGCAGTTACAGTATATAGTTCGCTATTTTTATAATATCCGAAAGCAAACTTTAAGAGTATCTTAGTTATACCTGCTACTGGAATTGCCACAATAATTCCTATAATACCATAAAGGTTACCTAAAGCAAGTATAGCAAAAACTATCCAAACAGGATGAAGGCCTATACTTCTACCGACTAACCTTGGAATTAAAATATATCCTTCAATAGCATGCCCTATTATATAGGCTATTAAAATATACATACATACACTTAGACTATGGCCGCCAATATAAGCAACTAATATACTTAAGGTAAGGGATAGAGCAAAACCGATAAAAGGTATAATTATTAAGAATCCCGATAAAGCTCCTAATAAAAGTGGAAAATCTATTCTGAATATACCGAGAATAAAGGAATAATATGCTGCAAGTATTAAACAAGCATTTAGTTGCCCTCTAATATAAGCTGCAAGTAAATTATTGATCTCTGAAGTTAAAAACTTATAGCGCGCTTTATAGGCGACAGGAATTAAATCTTCTATCGTATGCGTTATCCTATCCCAATCTCTAATGAAATAATATAATACAAAAGGCACTAAAACTATATTGGCAAAGAAACTTATAGTTGATAATGTATATTGCCAAAGATTATTTAAAATATGAAAAGCCTCCCCAAGCAGCCTATCAGCCGTACCTTGTACATATAAGCTTACTTTTTCCGCGGCTGCAGGGTTAATTTCATTTAACGCTCCTACTATATTTGGCACTATAGTAGTTGTAATAGTCGTTTGATAAATAGGTAACTTCTTAATAAATAAAGAAATTTGCTCATATAAGAATGGTGACAGAACTATAGTTAACAATGCTATAAAAAATAAAAAAAGGCTTATAATTAGCATTGCTACAAAAGCTTTTGAAAATTTTAGTTTCTTTTCTAACCAATGAGCCAAAGGCTGTAGCAGATAAGCAGTAATAAAAGCTAATAAAAACGGGATTACTGTATGCGACTGCCAATATCCAATACTAACTAAAAATACTAAAAAGCAGCTGATTATAATAGCTTGGTAATTCTTCATCTAGATACCATCATTTGATTCTGTTAAATAATATTTATTCTTAGCTACATTATAAGTTAAACCAACCTCGAGTAAAGCTTGGGTTAAGCTTTCGATATTCTGCTTATATTTGATTTCTAATACATAATTATTTTCGTTTTGAGACTCAATAATTATCTTTTCAATGAGGTTTATTTGATCTAATTTGGCTCTGATGCGTTCCCATTGACCAGGACCTGCTGTTTCAACATTCATTAATATTGAATGGAGTTTGCCTTGAGTTAGTCTTTCTTTTTCCTTAGCAATTATATTCTCAAAGCTGTTTTTGTCCATGTTCTCTAATTTTCCACCATAATCATCGGCAAATTTGCTTATGATTTCATTTAATGTTAGTTCAAGATTGGCCGTGCTTTGAAGATTATATTTCTTAACTATGCTACTTGTAGTTTTGATCCCCATCTCTCTATATTCTACCTGCAAGTAAGATTGACCAGTATCTAAATTTGTAAACAACTCAGCAATTACTATATAAAATTTTTTAATGAGCAAATCTGGATAAATAGCTTCAAAGTCTTTATAGGTTAAATGATTTATAGTTTGAGGAAGCAGCTTATCATAATAAGGATTTTCACTAGCAAGTAGAAATACTCTATTTTGAGACAATAACTCCTTATTATTATCCCAGGCTTTTATCCATTTTATACTTTTATCCCATAAGTGACTAGTCTTTCCTACCCTCATTACAGGCAATACTAAACATTCAAGGAACTTATTTTTATATTTCTTTGAGGATAAATTATAGAAAATATTAGTTGCTATCTGTCTATTGAAATTATATTCAGCTAAAGCACTATATGAATTATTGGTAGTTTTCTCATTATTATATACAACACTTTCAATGCTGCTCTTTACTTCTTCTAAAGTAATATTGTCGAAATTATCATTAGAGAGGCCCATTTTATTAGCATATAACAAAAAGGCTCTGAGTAAGCCTTGCTTTTGCGCCCTTATCTTTGCCTCAAATTGGTTATTACCTTTGGCCTCTACATATATATCGCTAATTTGAAAACCATAAGCATAATTAAAGTTAATTGCGATTATTATAAATAAAGCTAAAAAAGAACTTTTAACACCTATCTTTGCTTGAGCGATAAGGGAATATATATTCTTTCTTAAATTAGCCTTCTTTTGAAACTCTACTACTAAAGATAATTTTGTTGTCGATTCAGTACTCGAATCCACATGTACGGGCAAGTACATTCCAGTTCTGCATACATCATCTTCTAAAAATCCCACATATTTAGTGAATTTCGAAAGAAGTCTATTTTTTAATTTTGTTGTATAGTTAATATATTTCATTCATTCTTGGTAATAGACACAGTGACCATTGCAGGTCTAAGCAACCTATCTTTTAAGCTATATCCTGCCTGCATAACGCTCACTATCATACCAGCTTCAAAGTCATTAGTCGGCACTTGCGATACCGCTTGATGGGTATTATAGTTAAATTTCTCCCCTACCTGTGGTAAAATTCTTACAATTCCGTACTTAGAAAATGAATTTTGTAATTCATTATTGATAAGCTCAACCCCTAAAATGAAATTTTGAATTTCAGGCTCATCAACATTTGATGGCTTATACTCAAGCGCTCTATATAAATTATCCATTACCCCCATTAGATCACGCGCAAAATTTGTAATAGAGTAATCACGTGCCTCTTCTATCATTTTTTCATATCTTTTACGTGTATTTTCTATCTCTGCAGAAGTTCTTAACAAACGCTCTTTTAACTCTTGGGTCTCCGCTTCATGCTTTTTTATTAATTCCTGCGCTGCATCATCAGAACCAGTTTCTAATTCTTCAGGTAAAGTTTCATCTTCCACGTTTATATTTTTATCCATATTTATATTATTCATTATTTTCCTACCTTTAATCATAATATAATTTAACTAATAATCAATTTAGTTTATTACCCCTCCCCCAAAATATTTTATGGAGAAGCCTATTGCTAAAAGTTTCATAGATAGATATAGTTTGGTTTCATAAAATTTCAAGTCAATCACTTTAATGGTTGTGATAATTTTTATTTAATTAGTATAGTTTAAGGAATTATTATGCGTGTATCTGATAGGAAAGCTGGACAAATTAGGCCAGTAACTCTTGAACTTGGAGTTGCTTTAAATGCTGAAGGTTCATGCCTTATTAAAATGGGCAATACTCATGTTTTATGTACGGCAAGCGTAGAAGAATCAATCCCTCCTTTCTTAAGAGGACAAGGACAAGGCTGGCTTACAGCTGAATATGGTCTACTTCCACGCTCAACCCATACAAGAGCTAAAAGAGAAGCTGCACAAGGCAAACAAAATGCACGCACACAAGAAATCCAAAGATTAATCAGCAGATCATTACGCTCAGTAATAGATTTAAAACTTCTTGGAGAAAGGCAAATTATTATAGATTGTGATGTTCTTAATGCTGATGGTGGAACTAGAACAGCATCAATTACAGGTAGCTATGTTGCCTTGCATCTCGCTATTAGCAATTTACTAAATAAACGTTATATCAAACATAACCCCCTAATTAGCCAAGTTGCAGCTATTTCATGCGGAATACATAATGAAGTAGTTCTTACAGACCTTGATTATGCTGAAGATAGTACAGCAGAAGTTGATTCTAATTTTGTTTTCTCCTCTAATGGACAATTAGTAGAAGTTCAGGGTACAGCTGAAAAAGGCACTTTTACAGAAGAGCAGTTTATTGCAATGTTGAAGGCCGCAAAGCAGGCTACAAGCGAACTATTTTTGATTCAGAATAAAGCATTATTAAATTTAAAATAGATCTCTTTCGAAACTAGTTTATGGTAGAGAATTTGAAGGAGATGAGGCACGCAGAACCGCAGTGTACTTACTCGTACATGAGGATTCGAGTATAGAGGCGACGTACAAATTATCAGTAGAAATCTAGTTTCGAGAGAGGTCTAATAAAAAAACCAGGCTACCTGCCTGGCTTTTTGGTAAAGGTTGTAGAAAGTAATTTTATACTTCTACAGCCCTTATTCTAAAGAAATTTAGAACATTTTTCTCATGCCTTCATGCATTCCACCAGAGACTATTTTGCTATTTTTTTCAGCAAGATCTTTGATAGAATCCATAATATCCATACAACATTTCATAGAGCTTTTGTAACCTACTTCAAAGATTTTTTGTTGTAGATCGACCATGTCTTTTGCTGTGCGGCATTTAAAGAATTCATGCCCTAGATTAGTAGCTTCTTCAATGTTTCTATTGATTGCTTTCTGAATAGATTTCATCATCTCTTCAGCATGATCATTACAGCAATTGCATAATTTCATTATACAATTAACATTGCTCTCAGCCATATTTTTGTAATTATCCACTGAATGATTCATTGGTTGACCAAGTAGACTCATTGTCATTGGAGATTTAACGGAAGAAGCCTGACTTTTAACTATAGAATTTTTAACCATAGTTTTCTTCGCCACAGGTTTTTTAACTGCTACTTTTTTCGCAGGAGAAGCTTTCTTTACAGTTGCTTTTTTAACTACCGGCTTCTTAACCGCAGCTTTTTTAACTACTGGCTTTTTAACCGCTGCTTTCTTTACTGCTGGTTTTTTTGCAGGAGAAGCTTTCTTTACAGTTGCTTTTTTAACTACCGGCTTCTTAACCGCAGCTTTCTTAACTGCTACTTTTTTCGCAGGAGAAGCTTTCTTTACAGTTGCTTTTTTAACTACTGGCTTTTTAACCGCAGCTTTTTTAACTACTGGCTTTTTAACCGCTGCTTTCTTAACAACAGGTTTTTTTGCTGGCTCTGCTTTTTTAACTACTGGCTTTGCAGCTAAAGGCTTAGAATCTAATTTCTTAGTTTGAAGCATTTTAGATATTGTTTTAAGTTTAGTTTTAACTAATGGGTTTAGAGATATTTTCTTTTTTGCTTTGCTCATAATCATAATTTTTTTGGTTGATAAGTTAAAAATTATAAATCTATGATAACAAGCAGAAGTTAATAAAAGGTTAATTAAATAAGCTTTAATAATACACTATTTAAAAGATTAGCTCCAAGTAACGTAGTTCTTATATATTGCGGGGAATATTCTATAAGATTTTTATTTTTTAAATACTCTAATTTCGTTGGATTTAACGCTTCAACTATATCTTTATTGAAAAATTTTCTGAAATTTTTATCGTTTATACCATCTTTAAGCCTAAGACCCATTAAAAGAATCTCAGATAAAATTTCATCTTTGGATAATTTATTATAAGATTGAATACCGTTACTTTTTTCCTCAACCTGCTTTAACCATCCTTCGGGGCGGGCTATATGCGAAAAAGCTTGCATATACCACTGATCGTTATCTTTATAAGATATTCTACTATGCGCGCCAGGACCTATCCCTAAATAGTCGTCATATTGCCAGTAACAAAGATTATGCCTAGATTCCTCACCTTTTCTTGCATAATTGGACACTTCATAATGTCTAAAGCCTTGCTTACTTAGAAAATCGTTAGTCAAAGAGAATAATTCTGAAGCAAGCTCGTTTTCTGGTAAAGTAAACTTTTTATCTTTATACATTTTATAGAATGGCGTACCTTTCTCTATAGTTAATTGATAAAGCGAAATATGGCTTGCTGCCATAGAGATAGCCTCTTCTAATTCTTGTAGCCAATCTTTTAAAGTTTGCTCAGGCCTTGCATATATAAGGTCAAAGGAAAATCTTTCAAAGATCTTAGAGCCAAAATTTATAACTTCTTTTGCCTCTAGAACATTATGTTCTCTGCCTAAAAACTTCAGGTCCTTTTCTCTTAGCGCTTGTATACCTATAGATAGCCTGTTTACACCAGAGTCTTTATATCCTTCAAAATTTTCAGCTTCAGAAGAAGTAGGGTTCGCTTCAATAGTGATTTCAGTATTACTATCTAAATTTCCAAATTCTGAAATTTTATCAATTATGCCTTTAACTATAAAAGGTGGCATCAAAGATGGAGTCCCCCCACCAAAAAAAATTGATTTAATATATTTTCCTTGAATGGTGCTTTTAAAAAACTCTATTTCTTTCAAATAACTCTTAAGCCATAAGTCATAAGAAATCGTTTCTCTAACATGAGAATTAAAATCACAATAAGGACATTTAGACTTACAAAAAGGCCAATGTATATATATGGATAGATCTTTTGAAATTAGGTTAGGTTGAAAATGCAACTGCTTTTCCTTGTTAATAAGTCAGAAGAGTAATAGAGAATATTATTTAAATAATTTAGGGTATTTTAGCAATTTCATTATGATTATGCAAGAGTTGAAATTTTAAACTATATGAAAGAGCTCATTCACCTTAACACCAGCTCCAGCCTGTTGCCAATAATAAGCTCTATATTTTCGACATTAGCAGGCAAGTCTTCAAATCTAGTTTCAATTAAATGCTGATGGAAGGGCTTTAAAGGAATATTTTTATTCGAAGCTATATGTGATTTAATTACGTTTTTCTCTTTATCGAGCAGTCTAACCTTTATTATAGGAATATTCTTTGGGTAATCTGTATTATTGGCAACCTTATAACTTAGAACCGTGAATTTCTTATCTCCTTTATTCATATTTTGAAATTTAACATCTTTAAGTTTAATACCTGATGTATCACATATATCAAATTTCTGACAAAGCATTTTTTGATCTATAAAATTTAAGGCAAGTATCTTATTAGGGAACAAAACACCATAAGAGGTTATAAATATAGAACCCATGATTAATGGAAGTATATAAAGATACCAAGCAATCCTTATATCTGATATAGCAGGTAAATTGAAACTTCCTTGTAGCGTCTGCCCATCAGGGAGAATGCTAGACAACTCTATTTTAGGTTTTGCAGGAAGGGTAGCAAACCACACATACTGGCATTTAGAACACTTAACTTTTCTGCCACTTGGACCTATTGAGGTATCAGAGGCTACAAAGCTAGTTTTACAATTTGTACAGGTCAGAATCATGAAATAGTAATTTTAAGTTTTTTAAAATTTTATAAAATAAAAAGTAGCTTCTTATTAAAGGATAATATAAATTATTATTTTATCAACAATATATGGTCTTTTATGAGAAAATTTATATCACAAATTGAAGATATCTGGCAAAAGCGCGATGCTTATATAAGAGGGACCGAAGAATTTAGGTCTGCAAAGAAAATAATTAAAGTTGTTATAGATGAACTAGATAAAGGGAATATAAGGGTTTGCGAGAAGATAAATGGCTCTTGGGAAACAAATGAATGGGTAAAACAAGCAATATTATTGAATTTCGCTTTATTCGATAATGAAATAATATCGGGAGGAGCTATAGATTGGTTCGATAAAATCCCTCCTAAATTTGGCTCTGATTTAGAAGAAGAAAATTTTAATCTTGCACAAGTTAGATGTGTTCCTGGGTCGTTTGTAAGGAAAGGTGCTTATTTGGGTAAGAAAGTAGTCTTAATGCCATGTTTTGTTAATATCGGAGCATATGTTGATGATAATACAATGATTGATACCTGGTCTACTGTTGGTTCATGCGCTCAAATTGGCAAAAATTGCCATATATCAGGGGGGGTCGGAATAGGCGGTGTTTTAGAACCTATTCAAGCAAAACCTGTAATTATTGAAGATAATTGCTTTATCGGAGCTAGAAGCCAAATTGCTGAAGGAATGATTATAGAAGAAGGCTCTATAATATCAATGGGAGTATATCTTGGCGCTTCAACAAAAATATTTAATAGAGAAACTGGTGAAATAACTTATGGAAGAATACCTGCTCACTCTGTGGTTGTTTCTGGAACATTACCTTCTAAAAAACCTGGTGATCCATCTTTATATTGCGCAGTAATTGTAAAAAAAGTTGATGAAAGCGCTCTTTCTCAAACTGCTATAAACGAAATATTAAGAGGCATCTAATTATATGAATTACTCTGTTGTTGAGCTTGCAAAAAAACTTATAAGTTTTCATTCAGTTACACCCAATCAAGCTGGATCTATAGATTTTATACAAGACTTGCTTAATGAAAATGGCTTTAAAACTTATAGATATGAGTTTGGGCCCGAGGAAGGGCGAGTTACAAACCTTTATGCAGTAAAGGGAAAGACAGGACCTAACTTATGTTTTGCAGGACATGTAGATGTAGTTCCAACAGGAGACTTAAACGAATGGGCATCTTTCCCTTTTAACCCAGTAGAAGTAGAAGGAACTTTGTTCGGGCGTGGCACAGTCGATATGAAAGGAGCCATTGCTGCAAGCCTCGCTGCAGCTTTAAACTATGATATAAATCATAAATATAATAAATCTAAGATTAGCTTCCTTATTACCTCCGATGAGGAAGGTCCTGGCACTTTTGGCACTAAGGAACTCCTTAAAACGATTTATGAAGAAGGGCATAAAATTGATTTTGCTATAGTGGGAGAACCTACATGCGATGAAGTAATGGGAGATATAATTAAGATAGGTCGAAGAGGTAGTATTAATTTTACTTTGAAAATATTAGGGGAACAAGGACATGTTGCATATCCAGAGAAAGCGGACAATCCACATCCATATGTAGCAAAAATTTTACATAAGCTTGCAGATTATACTTTAGATAAAGGTAATGAATTTTTTGATCCTTCTACGTTACAAATTACATCGATCGATACAAACAACCCAACCAGAAATATTATTCCATTATCTTGTACTGTTTTATTTAATATTAGATACAATACTGAACACTCAAAAAATTCATTAGTTAACCTGATTAAAGGTATAATAGAGTCAGTAACCCTGAATTATCAACTTGAATATGGGTGCTCTGCCAATCCTTTTATTGGCTCAGTAAATAATTTCAAGAAAGAATTTGCAAATATTGTTGAGCAAGTCACTGGCATTACACCTAAATTTAGCACTACTGGAGGAACTTCAGATGCAAGGTTTATTAAAGATTATGCTGATTTCTTAGAATTTGGGTTACTTAATTCAACCGCGCATAAAATTGACGAATGTTGTAAAATTAGTGATTTACAAATGCTTTATAATGTGTATTATATGGCAATAGAAAAATTCAATAACGGTAATGCGTTAGAGCAAAATGAGTCTTTAAAAGACTTATATGGCGAAATCGCTAATCAAAGTTGAGTTTCTAGAATCTCATACTTCACAGTTTTTTAAGTTATGCGGATGTGACGGAACTGGTAGACGTACTAGACTTAGAATCTAGCGCCGCGAGGCTTGGGGGTTCGAGTCCCTTCATCCGCACCATCTTTTTTCAAAATTAAATTTACTGGGATTACCAAATGCAGGTCAATATCATCAAAAACGAAGGTTTAGACATCCATTATAGAGTCGTTGTAGACGCTAAAGAAATAGATAGCAAAGTTAGTGATAGCTTAAAAGATATAGCTAAAAACTACAAAATGCCAGGCTTCCGCCCAGGCAAAGTTCCAATTGATCTGATCAAAAAGAAGCATGGTGACGCTTTGCGACTAGAAGTTATAGAGAAGCAAATCAATGAATCTATTTCAAAGATTGTAAAAGAGAATAAGCTTGAACTTTCTACTTCGCCAAGAGTTGACGATTTAAAACAAGAGCAAGGAAAAGATCTAGAATTTACTCTTAAATTTGAAACCTTACCTGAAATAGCTTTACCAGACTTTAAGAAAATAAAGATTGAAAAGCCTACACCTACTATTTCTGAAAAAGATATTGATGAACAAATAGTAAAATTCACAGAAAAATTTAAAGAATTTAAAAAAGCTGCTAGTAAAACTAAAGCTAAAAAAGGTGATCAGCTACTGATCAGCTTTGAAGGATTCATAGATGGAAAAGCTTTTGATGGCGGAAAAGCTGAAAATTATGAATTAGTGCTTGGCAGCGGAGCATTTATCGAAGGCTTTGAAGACCAACTAGTCGGCGCAAAAGAAGGTGATGAAAAAACTGTAAAAGTAAAATTCCCTGAAAAATACGGTTCACAAGAAGTTGCAGGTAAAAATGCTGAGTTTATAGTTATAGTAAAAGAAGTTAGACAAGCTGAAGTACCTGAAGTAAGCGAAGAATTCTTAAAGAAAATCAATGTTGAGAGCGTCGAAAAATTACGTTCAAGACTTGAAGAAGAGCTTAAAAGAGAGTACGAAGAATCAATCCGTACTATTATGAAAGTTAGACTTTTTGATGATTTAGAAGATAAATTATCTTTCCCAGTTCCAGAATCCTTAGTTGATAGAGAGTTCAAAACTTTATGGAATCAATTACAAGAAATCAAAGAAGTAGATGAATCCGTAAAAGAAAAGGATGAAAAGGAACTTGAAAAATATTATAAAAAAGTGGCAGTCCGCAGAGTTCGTATCGGTTTAATGCTCGCTGAATATGCAAAGAAAAAAAATGTAACCATTACTCAAGAGGATGTTAATAAAGCTATATATCAACAAGCAAGGTCATTCCCTGGAAACCCTAGAGTTGTGTTTGATTACTATCAGCAAAACCCTAAAGCTTTAGAGTCTTTAAGAGGACCTATACTTGAAGATAAGGCTGTGACACAAATATTTGATAACGAAATTGAGCTTAAAGTTAAAGAGCTCAAATTATCGGCTTTAGATAAATTAATTGAAGAAGAAAACAATAAAGAAGTTGTATAAAAACACACTAAACTTCATTCTTATCAATTTAAATTTCGATATTACTAGTCTAAGGTGAGAATTCATCTTAGACTAGTATCACTTTATCACTCTAAAACTTACTTTTTGCGAGGTCATTTCATGGAAGATTATATTAATAATACACTTGTTCCAATGGTTGTTGAACAAACCAACAGGGGCGAGCGAGCTTATGATATTTACTCACGCTTACTTAAAGAGCGCATTATCTTTGTTTGTGGCCAAGTTGAAGACCATATGGCTAACTTGATTGTTGCACAGTTATTATTCCTTGAAGCTGAAAGCCCTGAAAAGGAAATCTATATGTATATCAACTCCCCTGGGGGAGTTGTAACTGCTGGTCTTGCGATATATGATACTATGCAATATATTAAGCCAAAAGTCGCTACTCTTTGTATGGGACAAGCTTGTTCAATGGGTTCACTCCTTTTAACAGCAGGTGAGCCAGGCATGAGATTTGCTCTTCCACATAGTCGAATTATGATTCACCAACCATCTGGTGGCTATAGGGGCCAAGCAACGGATATTGAGATTCATGCGAAGGAAACACTTAAAATCAAAGCAATGCTTAATAATATCTACGTAAAACATACAGGTCAAAAGCTTGCAACAATTGAGAAAAGCATGGAAAGAGATAATTTCATGGACCCAGAGACCGCAAAAGAATTTGGTCTTATTGACAAAATCATTGAATCACGTGATGTTGTAAAACTAGTTACTGACGATAAAAAAGGTAAGAAGTAATTTTACTTCTTACCTACCTCTTAGCCCCATAAACTCTACTTAACAACAAATTATAAATTTTGGACCATATTATAATATTTAAGATTTGCTGTAATTAAATTTTTTAATATTTAGTGCGGATAATTATTTAGATATTCAAAGAGCATCATTTTATGTATAAAGTGATTATTTCGGCTGTTCGTTGTACTTTCGATATGGCAAAAGGCTATCGAGATTTGAATGAGATTTACTATTAAAGCTTGAGGTAAGTGTAGACCATCTCACTAAATATAGGTACAAAATTACGCTCCAAAGATACTAAATAAACTCAAATGCTATTAGATTTTAAGTAAAAGATCTAATTTAGGAAAAGGTAATTATCCTTTTCTTATAGAACTGTTGATAAATAAGGCCATACTATTGACTTCTATCTAGAACCCGTAATATCAAAATAGTTCAGGCCTTTCTTGTAAATCTTTAAAATCTATTCGCCCTACGCTCATCCGAGATTTATTAATATAAAAACACTATTTATGATATTGTTCTAAACCAGCTACAAGCTGAAGGCAAATATTATAATAGTCTTTAACATAAATCGGGTAAAATTAGAATTATCACTGATTACCTCCTCGCCTGCTAAAAAGCTTGCTAAGGCTACTAAAAATCATATCTTCTAACTTTTTGCAACCGAACCATATATTTTTATATAACGATGAGCATAAAGGCGCTGGCCTAAAAAACAAGGCCTTCTAATCTAAGAAAGCCTTTGTTTTATTGATGCCATATAAATAATATAAAACTAAGCTATATTAACCTCTAATCAACTTATGTAATGTTTTGCCAAGTTCCGCCGGGGATTTCGAGATAACAACGCCTGCAGCTTCAAGGGCTGCAAATTTTTCTTCAGCACTACCTGAGCTTCCTGATACAATCGCACCAGCATGACCCATACGGCGACCTTTCGGAGCCGTTGATCCTGCAATGAAGCCAACAACAGGCTTTTTAATCTTTGATTGTTTTAAGAATTCTGCGGCCTCTTCTTCAGCGCTTCCACCAATTTCACCTATCATAATAATTGCTTCAGTTTCAGCATCGTTTAAGAATAACTCAAGTGCATCGATGAAGTTTGTACCATTTACCGGATCGCCACCAATACCAATACAGGTTGATTGGCCAAGCCCTACTGCTGTAGTTTGTGCAACAGCTTCGTATGTTAGGGTTCCTGAACGTGAAACAATACCAATAGTACCTTTTTTATGAATATGACCTGGCATAATACCAATTTTACATTCTTCCGGGGTGATGACACCAGGGCAATTTGGTCCAACCAATCTTGTTTTAGAACCAGATAAAGCACGCTTTACTTTCACCATATCAAGCACAGGTATGCCTTCGGTAATACAAATTACAAGCTCTAACTCTGCATCGATTGCTTCTAAAATAGAATCTGCTGCAAAAGGAGGTGGAACATATATAACTGATGCGTTTGCTCCTGTTTTTGCTACTGCTTCTTCAACAGTATTAAATACAGGAAGATTTAAATGTGTTTGCCCGCCTTTACCAGGAGTAACACCACCAACCATTTTAGTCCCATAAGCAATAGCTTGTTCTGAGTGGAAAGTACCTTGCGCGCCTGTAAAACCTTGGCAAATAACTTTTGTATTTTTATTAACTAAAACTGCCATAAATAAAATCCTTCAATATTTGTATTGCTTAAATTATAAAGTTTTAACAACTTTATCAGCTGCATCAGCAAGGTCATTTGCTGAGATAATAGCTAGACCTGAATTATCTAAAATTTGTTTGCCAAGTTCAAAATTTGTTCCTGCAAGTCTAACAACAAGCGGGATGCTTAAGCCAACTTCTTTTGCAGCTGCAATAATTCCCTCAGCAATAATATCGCATTTCATGATGCCACCAAAAATATTAACTAAAATCGCTTTTACATTCTTATCAGAAAGAATAATCTTAAAAGCCTCGGTAACTTTTTCCTTATTAGCGCCTCCGCCAACATCAAGGAAGTTTGCAGGCTCGCCACCATAAAGTTTAATAATATCCATTGTAGACATTGCAAGCCCTGCACCATTTACCAGACAACCTATATTACCATCCATCTTAACATAGCTAAGACCTAAGCTTACAGCTTTGACTTCTAAAGGATTCTCCTCTGACTCATCACGCATTTCTTGAATATCTTTGTGACGATATAGTGCATTATCATCAAAATTCATTTTTGCATCAAGTGCCAGTAACTTATTATCTGGTGTAAGTACAAGTGGGTTAATTTCAATTTGGCTTGCATCTGTTCCAATAAATGCATTATAAGTTGCTTCAACTATTTGTAGCATTTGTTTTGTAAGGTCACCATCAAAGCCAAAGGCAAAAGCTATTTTCCTTCCATGGAAAGGCTGCAGCCCAGAAGCTGGATCAATTGAAAATTTAACAATTTTTTCTGGATGTTTCTCAGCAACTTCTTCAATATCTACACCGCCTTCAGTAGATACCATGAAAGTTACTCTACTTGTTGCGCGATCAAGTACAGCACTAAAATAATATTCTTTCTTAATATCACAGCCTGATTCAACATAAATACGACTAACTTTTTGTCCTTCTGGCCCTGTTTGATGGGTAACAAGGTTTATGCCCCACATTTTACTCGCTGCATCGATTGCATCTTGTTTAGTTTTACAAACCTTTACGCCACCAGCCTTACCCCTGCCACCAGCATGGATTTGCGCTTTTACAACATAAAGAGGAGCTTCAAAAGCATTGATTGAGGTTGCAATATCATTTTGGTTTAAAATAACAATGCCGTGCGAAGTTGGCATACCAAATTTTTTTAAAACCTGTTTGGCTTGGTACTCATGTATATTCATTATTTGTCCTTATTTTATAATTTGACCAGTGTATTTAAGATATAAAAAATAAATCTAACATGCAATGCTAAAAACTATCTTTGTAAAAATCAATTAGCTAACTATTTTTTTATATTGTGTGAAGTAAATGCTATGAATACTCTGTTTTCAAAGACAAAAGTTAATTACTGAAAGATTATTTATATCATTTCACACTTAAAATAAGACATATTGAGTATGGGACGAGGCTGCGTAAGCGTATATTAATAGGTGCGCAAAGCCGCGATCCGCTAAATCGATATGTATCATTTTAAATGTAAAATGGTATTATTTGAATTTCCTTTCCAGTAACCTTTCTTTTTTAAATCATCAGCAAGCTCTCTTGGAATATATTTTTCATCATGTTTTGCAAGTATTTCATTTGCCTCAAAAGTTCCGTCTGGGCGAACTATGCCTTGCGCTACAATTCCTTGTTCTTCACGAAACAGCATTGGAAGAGTACCATTGAAATGTACCTTAATTTCAGATGCTCCATCAGTTAAAGTAAAAGTATTTTTGTTCTCTATAATCGATATTGATCCTTTTTTGACTATCCCTCCGACTCTAGCTTGCGCTCCTGTATTTTTACCTTTTATGTCAGAAGGAGTATAGAAAAAAATTATATTTTCCTTTAATGAGCTAAGTATTATTACTACACCAATAATTATACAAATAGCTATAGCTGAAAATTTATAGAGCCGCAGTTTTGTTTTTTTATGCATTATACTTCCTGCTTTAATGGAGAGGCTACTAAAGGCTTCTATCCCGCAATATAGCTGAGCTTCTATGAGAATTTTTTGTTTTAATAAATTTATATAAACTTACTATCCCAATTACACTTAAGATAGAAAAAGTAAAAAAATATGAGGAAATAATATAACTACTGAGCATTTTTAAAACTAAAATTTCTTTTATTGGTTAAACTAGTGCAACTTTAAGTGTAAAGTAATAATTATATGGCGAATATAATCACATGCAATAAGTATAAATCAAAATGCACACTGAAAGCAATAGTCTAAAAGATATTGATTGGAACGAATCGTTTGGTAAATATATAAAGAGATCAAAATTAAAGCTTTTTTCCAAGGATAATACTGAATTTTTATTTAATAAATTAAAAGAGCAATATAATCTTATTCTTGCAAAGGAAGCTTCGGAAGTTCCGTTGATCCCTAAAATCATTCATCAAATTGTTCTGGATAAAGAAAATATTCCTCAACATTGTCAATATTATTTAGAGACAATGAAAATACTCCACCCAGATTTCGAATATAAGTTGTGGACTATAGATCAAGCCCTAGAATTATGTTCTATCGAACTAAGTCAAGCGATCAAAACATTGGAACCTGTCTTACAAATAGATTATTTGAAATACATAATACTTAAAGAATTTGGAGGAATATATATCAGTTTAGGTGTGAAATGCTTTAAATCTTTGGAGTATTTAAATTATAAATGTAATTTTTTTGCCAGCCTAAATCCTCCACAAAAATTTCATAAAATCGAAGTTTTAGGTTCAATAATCGGTGTAAGCAAGGATAATTCGATAATTAATGAAATACTGGAGAAAATTACTCTTAGCACTAAGCTTAAAAATTTTGATAATATTTTATCTGATGTTATAAAGAATAGATTAATAGAAAACACTCTAGATCAAGCATTAATATTATCTCCAATATTCTTAAATCCTATAAATGAAGATATTGAAACTAAAGAAAACACTATAAAAGGCTCCAAGCTTATTAAAAATGAGCTGATGCAACCATTTAATAGAATTAATGAGCGTAGCCTTGTGTGTAACATTGGATTTGATAAATACTCTTTTATTAGAGCTTTTGATTTTTCTCTATTATGTGGCGTAGGACATATTAAAGAGGCTGAATCATACGTCAAACATCGTGATGATATAAAAATATTTGAAAATTTCAAACAAACCTATATAAAGCTACACCCTGCAAAAGTAGCCTTTAGCGGAGAGGTTCGTATACCAAATGAAATACATTTAATTAATGCTAATATAGAAACTCAACAGAGATTAGAAAATATATTTAACAATTGGAAAATAAAGAACTGGTCTTTGACGGAACTCCGTTTAAGGCTTAAAAAAAGAGGGCTTTCAACTATTGAAGATCCAATAATTGAGAAATTCATAATGTCGCTCCTTATTTTATTTGAAAAAGGAGGGGTATTTATTGATAATGATTATATTCCTATAAAGGATATAACTGATTTTACATACCAATATGACTTTTTTGCCGGGCTCTTACCACCAGGCAAAAAACGTTTAGGGGTAGGGCAAGATATTATTGGTGCAAGTCTAAGAAATCCAATAATTGAACAAACTCTAGATTACCTTTTTGACAATTTTGATTACTTAAACCATATAGATTCAAACAATTTATTTGCTTACCTTATAAGTAAGGCTGGGTTAAATAATAAGAATATAGTCTTTCCTCCAGTATTTCTTTATCCTATATCAAAATATAAGTTAACTAAGAATTTACGTTCACGAATTGTAAGCCGTATTTATGGAGAGGAATATGTAATAGATTTTACTAAACTTCTTCCGGAATCTCACTTCATCCATAAAAATTATGTGGATTGAAAAATGAATAAAATTCAGAAGGCTTATGTTATCAAGACTCCTGGTGGGATTGAAACTCTTGCAATAACTGAAGTTGAGCTCCCTAAAATTGGGCCACTCGATATATTAGTGAAACATACATATATAGGATTAAACTTTATAGATATCGAGCATCGTAAAGGCCTAATCAAAAACTTACAAAGAGATTTCATTCCTGGTGTTGAAGGTGTTGGCGTTGTGGTTGAAGTTGGAACTCAAGTTAAAGAATTTAAGCCAGGTAATAGGGTTGCTTATGGAACGGCAAGGTTTGGCGCCTACGCTGAATATAACGTAGTTAGGCAAGAGCATCTTGTGCCTGTGCCTGACAATATTGCAGATCAGACTGCTGCTTCATTCTTGACAAAAGGTATGACTGCACATTTCCTCCTTAGAAGGACATTTTTTGCACGTCCTGAGCATAAGATTTTAATCCATTCAGCTGCTGGTGGAGTTGGCCATTTAATGGTACGCCTTGCAAAACATTATGGAGCTGAGGTTATTGCTACAATTGGTACCTCAGAGAAAATGGAGTTTGTTAGAAAACAAGGAGCAAGCAAAATAATTAATTATAGTCAGATGCCAGAATTTTCACAAGAAGTCTTAAATTTAACAAAAGGTAACGGAGTGAATGTGGTTTATGACGGAATAGGAGCAAGTACCTTTGATGAGTCATTGAAATCACTAGCGCCTTATGGTCTCATGGTTAGTTTTGGAAGGGCTAGTGGCACTATTCCAAAGATAGATATAAATAGATTATCTCTTAAATCATTATTTTTAACCTCCCCTAAACTTACCCATTATAAGCAGAATAGGTTAGAGTTAATATTATCTGCAATGGAGGTTTTCGGCTTAATAGATAAAAAAGTCTTTCCAAGTGAACCGCAAAAAGTCTATAATTTCCATGATATACCGCAAGCTCACCGTGATATTGAAGGAAGGAAAAATATCGGTTGCTGCGTGATCAAAATATAAATATTTGAGTTCCTTTTATGAGTAATAAATATATATTTACTAGCGAATCTGTGTCTGAAGGGCATCCAGATAAAGTCTGCGATCAAATTTCAGATGTAATCGTTGACCTATATCTTAGTTATGATAAACAAGCACGTACCGCAATTGAGGTTCTTGCTGCTAAAGATAAAGTACTAATTGCTGGTGAAGTAAGAAGTAATTTCCAAATAAGTAATGAACAAATTGAGCTTGCAGTTAGGCAAAAAATAAAAGATATAGGCTATATTTCTGGCCCCTTTAATGCTGATAAGGTTGAAGTTGAGATTAAATTGAATAAGCAATCACCTGATATTGCTATCGGTGTTGATGAGCGAAATGGCAAAGAAGAAGGAGCTGGCGATCAAGGGCTTATGTTTGGGTATGCCACTACCGAAACAAATGCTTTAATGCCAGCACCTATCTATTATTCACATAAAATTTTAAAAGATATATCTGCTGATATTAAAGATGGTAAGCTTAAAGGTTTGGGCCCTGACGCTAAAAGCCAGGTGACTTTAGTTTATGAGAATGGCATTCCAGTTAGAGCGCATTATATATTAGTTTCAATTCAACATCATCCAGACCTATCAATTGCACAAATTAGGGACTTGATTAGACCTTATGTGATTTCTGCTTTCCCGAGCTTAGATTGGATGTGTGATGAGGAACATTTTCTAGTTAACCCAACCGGAAGATTTATTATCGGTGGCCCTGAAGGAGATACAGGCTTGACTGGTAGGAAAATAATTGTTGATACTTATGGGGGTGCTGCACCGCATGGGGGTGGCGCCTTTTCAGGAAAAGACCCAACTAAAGTAGATAGATCAGCAGCTTATATGGCTCGTTACCTTGCAAAAAACATTGTAGCAAGTAGGCTGGCAACGCGATGTACTATTCAAATAGCTTATGCAATAGGTATTGCAAAGCCTATGTCTTTTTATGTAAATACGCATAATACAGGGGAGATTGATGATGAAGTGCTTACAAATAAAATCCCAGAAATTATATGCCTAAAGCCAAAATCGATAAGGACCTATTTAGGGTTAAATAAGCCGATTTATACTAAAACTGCTGCTTATGGTCATTTTGGTAGAACCCCAGATGCAGATGGCTGTTTCTCTTGGGAAAAGCTAGATTTAATAAATAAGATAAAGGGAAGTTTATAATACTGTTTCCTTTGTAAAATGATACATATCGATTTAGCGGATCTCGGCTTTACGCACGTATTAATATACGCTTAGGCAGCCTTGTCTTTAACTCAATATGACTTATTTTGAGTGTGAAATGGTATAATTTCCCTTTATCTAATAAGTTACTCTTTAACTGCAATTAGTCCTACTGATTCTCTACCGTCTAGCCTCATGTTTTCTGGAAAATCCTTACGATCAAGCAGAGTAGCGATTTCTATTTTAAAACCAGCCTTAGTAAATACTTTTGTAAGAACTTCCGGATCTAAAAAATGCATTGCATTTGGTAAATTCTTTGAACTAGTCTTATTATAATCACCTACATTGGTAAAATAACCTGGATATGGATCACCACTGGCTTTTTTTCTCTCATACACTGGTATATAGCCAGCCCAATTCTTTATATAAGGAGTAGTAGCAACAATATAAGCCTTACCACCTTTTTTTAAGTATTTATAGATATGTTCTGCAGCTCTTTCTAATTTTGGGGGTTCAAAGAAATGTAGTACTCGAACTGCAAGTATCGCATCAAATGTATCCGACTCTAGCTTAATAGTATCAGGGAAGTCACCCGGTACAAGTACCACTTTGGATGATAGTTCTTTTTCCTTAATGTTGTCTTTGAAAATTTTAAGATGTCGCTCATCTAGGTCGTTAATCCAAACAAATGCACCTTGTTTTAAAGCTGCTTTACTTGCGTAACCATAAGCAGCTCCAATCTCAAAAACCTTTGCTCCTTTATGCTTGCTACAAAATTCAATGAATTTTGCTGTAATATCATCTATAGTTGGATGCATCCAACCCATTTTATTCAATGTTAAAACCCTGCCTGCTGCATCATATTCAGGCATATGCGGGATATCTTCATTTTTAGCTGCATAAGCTGCTGTAAAAGATGAAAAAAGTATCAAGTAATAAAATATATTTCTTATCCACATAAAATTTCCTCCTTTGAAGTTTAGTATAATTTTGGCCTTAAACCTTACAAGAAGCTATGCTTTAGTGCAAGAATATTAATATATCTTGTTCCTTGAATATTGAATAGATATTAGCTGATCATCCACGATGAACATCCATTATAACCTTCAGGAGATAACCTAATTTCGATCAGCATTTTAAATAGTTAGAACGTATCACTAAGCATAAACTTAAGATTAAGATTATTTATAGTCTTAATCTTATGCTTTTTTGAAGCTTCTGAATATGTTTAATTATAAAGTCTATAGTTTATGAGCTCATTCTCCATGATTCTTATTAAAACAAATTAAACCTGTTAATATCTGATTAAAGGTTTTTTGCATAGGATAGTTGCAGAATATCTTAATGAAAACTATAATAAAATCAAAAAAATGCTTATCTAATTAAACTTTATTTCGTATAAAAGCCTAGGTTGTTATATAATTAACTTTTATAAAGAGAACGGAAAAATGAGACTATTTCTTTTAACTTTACTCTTTGCGATTTTTTCTTGCTCCAAACCCTCGTCTTCTAAAAATTTAGAGTCAGATTTACAGTTTATATATAGAACAATAGTCGCTGATCACCCTGGAATATATAATGAAGATGATCCAAATTTTAGATATAATCTTATGGTTTCTTATGATAAAGCAAAATATTCCTTATCAAAAACCAAAAATTTTTCTAAGCAAAAGGAGATTATAAGAAGCTTTGTTAAAAGCTTAGATGATAACCATGCTTGGGTAGATTGGCATGATAATATTAAAAATCTTGAGAAAGATAAAAAGGCACCTAGTTTCCAAATTATTTATTTAAATCCACATACTGTTTGGATCACCCTACCGACTTTTAATATATCCAATTCTCAAAAACAAGAGTTTGAGCGTATCATCAAAGCAATAAAAGAATTCAAATATAGAAAAGCTATTATATTTGACTTAAGAGGTAATCAGGGAGGAAATTCGGAATATGGAAGCATGGTCGTAGATAGCTTATTTGGTAAAGAATATGCAGAACAGCAAAGAACAAAATATAATAAATTCGTTTCTGTTGATTGGCGAGCGAGTAGAGACAATCTGGCATATATTAATTCCTTATTTGACCAATATAAAAGCCTATGGCTTAAAAAGGTGAGAGAAGGGATGAGACTTAGATTCGCTCAAGGCAAACCCTTTTATCGTGAGACTTTCTCTACCGCATATAGTCCCAAGAACTCTATGCATCATGCTAACCAAGTGACAGCTAAAATTTTTATAGTTATTGATTCAGAAAATTTTAGTGCTGCATTAGATTTTATCGATGAAATAAAAATGATGGAAGCGGATCATATACTTATTGGACATAAAACTAAAGCAGACCGCCTCTATATGGAAGTAAGAACTGTTGATTTGCCAAGCGGTCTTGGGACTTTTTCTTTCCCTATTAAGGTCTATCGCAATAGGCTTCGTCTTGATAATCAGCCTTATATCCCAGATATAAAATATAGAGATATTTCTAATACAAAAAATCTACAAAACTATATTATCAAAATTATTGGACAAAATAACTTACGTAGATAAATATAAATAAGCTTTGTTTATAAATTCTACGTTAAGTCTCTATAATTGCCTAGCAAGGTAGCTCCGCCTCTATAGATTTGATTAGACTTTCGTCCCCTGTTAAAGGTAATCCTTTTATATCTTCTTGTAATGAACAATTATCCAACTTATCAGATAATTCCTCTTCTGCGCTTACTGAATATAAGGTTGGTTTAGATAATAACTCTAAAAACTCAACATCATCTTTTTGTTTAGCTATTTGAAATGGTGTTTTGCCACTTTTATTAATAGCATTTTTATCCGCCCCTGCATTAAGCAATAATTTTGCTATATGAAGGTTACCAATAATTGTCGCAAAATGTAAAGGTGTCTGATCCCAATTATTTTTGACAGTTACTTTTGCTCCCGCCTTAAGCAAAGCTTCTGTAGCAGGTAAGTTTCCTGTAAATGCTGCTATATGCAGAGCTGTATCTTCTAATCTATTAGTAATATTTAGATTAGCCCCTGCATCAATTAAAAGTTGTACGATATTGATGTTTGCTGTTTGGACGGCAATATATAATGGTGTTTCATTAAAACCATCACGCCTATCAATTTCTATATCCTTAGATGCAAGTAATGTTCTGACTCTTTCTTCGTCGCCAAGCTTTATTGCTTGATGCAATAGGGGTCTAAGATCATTACATATATCAATATTTTTATTCTCTAGGAATAGAGTAATGTCTAGATCTTGTGGTTCGAAGCTTTTCTGGCTAGTTGTCTTTGCCTTCATACTAATACTCATTTGGTTACAAATATTTGCTCTTATACAATTATTTAAAATAGTTTACCAGAAATGTTTTAAACTTGTTATATAATCATTATTAAAATTATAAACCAGTTATAACACTAAGTATATAAACTTAGAATTTTCAGCTTTATTCTCTAAGTGGCAGCAATAGTAAGTACCATAATTTCACTTACACCATTTTTTTTTAGTATCTTACTACATTCCTTAACTGTTGCTCCTGTAGTTAAAACATCATCAACAAGAATAACTTTTCGTCCTTTAAGTAGTTCAGGTTTCATAATTTTAAAACTACCTTGTAAATTTTTCTGTCTAGCATTTTTCTTAAGGGTTGACTGAGCTTTAGTCCAACGGGTTTTTAAAAGAATATCATTATTAATAGGGATATTTGTAATTTTACTTAATTCGCTACCAAGTAATGATGCTTGATTATACATACGAAGCATTCTTTTTAGCCAATGCATAGGGACAGGAATAATAAGGTCATATTTAGCAATATCTTCACGGTAGATATTATATTGAAGTTTTGCAAAGATTTTTGCAAGATGCGTTTGATCATTGTATTTCAAAGCATGTATTAGCTTTTTACTATCTTGATCAAATTTAAATAAATATCGTGCAGAATCAAAATATGGTGGCAACTTTATACATTTTCCACAAAGAGCTTGATCTTCCATTTCAAAGCTGAATGGATATCCACAACAAGCACAGAAAGGTTTTGCAATAAATTTATATTTTTTCCAACAGGCAGAACACAATAAATTATCATCATACATAACTTCTCTGCAGGATACGCAGGATGGAGGATATAAAAAATTTAATGTTGTATCTAAGAGCTTCTTTAACATTAACAAGGTTGAACTAGTAATAATTGAATAATATTACCATGAATTACTATATTATTCATCTAAATAAATAACATTAGTCACAATACCGCAAGTCACAAGAGGTTCATCATTTTGGTGTTTATAATCTTCCGGTGTTTTAGACGATATAAACCAATTAATTGATTTTACATTGTAAGGGATTGTCTCTATTTCTTTTACTGGTGTAAATATATATTCTTTAAGGGGATATTTAAGTTTTTCTGCATTAGTTTCATATATAAAAGGATTATTACATGAATTAATATAATTTTCATGTACTCTAGCTGCTAGAATATCAACTATTTCAAATTTATTATGAACTTTAGAATACATTAACGGCGTATAGCCTTTTTCGCTTACTTTATTTAAAATATAACTGCAATTATAGTGTTTAAAAAGCACTTCTATAAATTCTTTTTGTCCATTGATTGCAGCAAAATGTAAGATATTACCCTTATCAGCACCTACTTGACTATTCTTACAATCTACATTAAGATCGATTAACATCTCTAAACCCCAAGGGTTCTTTATCCACTCATTGATAAATAAAGCAATATTTGTAGTGTTCTTACTACATACAGCCTTTTTTAAATTTTCTCTTGTTATATATATTCCTGGCATATAATTCATCCTTCTACTTTTAAAGATGCAATATATAACAGGTGTCTAATGATGCAATAATTATTATTACAACGATTTGCCTTATAACACTTCAATAATAAACCGCTCTCGAAAAACTTACTTTAAGAAGAGTTTAATGATTAAAATGGAGATACAACATCTATAATCTGATGACCTATACGTGGCTGCTGCACATCACTCACCTGCCCTCTTCCACCATAAGATATCCGAGCTTCAGCAATTTGATTTGAGCTTATTGAATTATTTATACCAATATCTTTAGGACGAGCAATACCTGCAACTTTCATTTCTCGAAGCTCATGATTAACCCTAACTTCTTGATGGCCTTGTAATACTAAATTACCATTAGGTAAAACTTGAATAACAGTTGCAGCAATTTCCGCTTTAATATCTTCTTTTCTAGATATGTTACCTTTACCTTTATGCGACCTGTCCCCAGAAAGACCGATGAAATTTTCATTATCACCGGTGCGCGATAAAGCTTTAGCAATTTTTTGCTCTTGACCGAATACATTAGGAAAACCTAGAGATTCTTTCCCTGCTCTTGAATGTTCAGAACTATTATCAAGTTTGGCGCTATCTTTTATTTCGACAATAATTTTGACTATATCACCAACATGCCAAGCTCTATTGTCCCTTAAAAAAGTTGTAGTACCTGGTTGCCAAAGAGAATTAGTCTTTCTTGCGTGTTGCAATTGTGCTTGCTGTTTTATATTAAGTTCAGCGTCTTCCTCAAACTCATCATTAACAGGTATTTGCATATCTGCAAGCCTCGGTGCTTCACCAATGCGGCTAAGCTTTTCCATTGTTGATGAACAACCTATAAGTGTAAATAGTAGACCTAGGCTCAATAACTTTAATTCGGCTTTAATTTGCATGATTATCTCTATTTACTTGTACCATACCTTTGGCAACTATAACTCCAGAAATTATTTTATTGCTTCTATCGTTTTTAACTTTTATAGTATCACCAGCTGCACCTGCCTTTAAAGCAATACCTGTTGCTTTAACTTCAATAGCATTTGTTTTATAAATGAGTGTTACTTCATCATTCTCTTTAATGAGTGAGGGGTGGCTTAAATCAGAATTCTTAAGGACATAACCTGGTTGTAAATCTCGTTTGGCTTGAAGACCTACTATATGCTCATTATTGTTAATTATATTCTGTTCACTTTTGGTAATATCAATATCACTATGGCTTAAATCTTCTTCAGATAAAACCTCACCTCTTTTGATATATCGCTTGACCATAGGCACTTCAGTAAATGCTTTATATCTTCCACTTATCTCCTTAGCTGAATTATCTGTATAATAAACGCGAGCATTAAAAGTTCCATGTTTTTGTACAACTCGTGTTACACGCACAAATGAAGGAGAAGCACTAGCAGTCTTATCATCTTGTAAATAATCATATTCTACATCAATCTTATGCACTTTATTGCTTAAGCTGTTTTTCAATGCTTCTCTAACCAGTAGTAATTCACTATCTTCAGCAAACACAGGAGAAATTAAAAGCAAAAATACACTTAAGCACTTTAAATATGTCATAAATTATATACTCTTATTATGGTTTAAGATCAGCTACTGATTTCATTGTTTCATCGGCAATCTTAATTACTTTTGAATTAAGTTCATAAGCACGTTGCGCCATAATTAAAGAAGTAAGTTCTGTTGTTGGATCAACGTTTGATTCTTCTTTATTACTTTGTTTGAGAGTGCCTGCCCCATCTGTACCAGGAACTTGCGCTAGAGCTGGACCAGAAGCTTGAGTTTCAGCTAAAAAGTTTGAAGTTATAGGCTCTAAACCTTGCTCGTTAACAAAGTTATAAACAGGAATCTCACCAAAATTTAAAATATTTAATGGATTAGCAGGATCTGGAGCCGTAACTTGCCCATCTGCACTTATTGTTACAGTATTAGTTGGAGTATTTCCAAGCGTAATACGATCGACTAAAGTATAACCTTCGGCAGTAGCTACTTCACCATTTGCGTTAACGTGAAAAGAACCTGCTCTTGTATAACCCGTCCTTCCATTCGGGAGGTTTACTGCAAAATAACCTGGTCCTTGAATTGCAATATCAAGTGGATTATTGGTGTTTTCTAAATTACCTGCTGTTAGGATTCTATAAGAGCCTATAACTTTAGCACCCATACCAACATGAATACCAACAGGTCGAGCCCCAACATCAGCAGACTCAACTACACCTGCTCTCCTTAGTGTTTGGTAGCTTAAATCTGTACTTTCTACTCTAAATTTCTTAAAACCTGGAGTTCTTAGGTTGGCAATATTATGCGCTTTAACATCAATATCAGTTTGTGCTACTGACATTCCGGTTGCGGCTGTATATAAAGCTGTCGACATTATTCTCTCCAGTAAAAATTATTAGATAAAGCTAGCTAATTAGTCCATGCAATTTTCATGCCAATTTACTAATATACTTAAAAGATTTCTGTTTATAAATTATGATTCTGCCTCAGAGCCAAGAAGTTCTACTTCAAGATAACCTTGATGAAGCATACCTGCCCCGTTCGTTCCAGGGGTATTTTCCTGAGCTGGACCTGAAAGATTTGTTTCGGCAAAAATATTTGGAGATATAAGTTGTAAACCTAATTCATCAGTAAATTTATGCACTGTGAGCGCCCCTAAAACTATAATAACAGTTCTATCATCTGGATGTGGTGCACTTATTTGTCCATTATGGGAAATAGATATAGTATTTATAGCAATATTTCCAAATGTTATATGATCTGTTAAAATATATCCATCTCTTGATACGAGATTACCCTGAGCATTTACATAAAGCTGCCCATTTCTTGTATAACCTATGTCTCCATTAGGTAATTCCACTTTAAAATAATCGCTACCAGCAATATAAATATCCATTGTTGAGCCTGTATAATTTACTGAATTTATAGTCATTGTCCCTCCTTGTAATTATTTAATTATTATGGAATAAATAATATTATTAATCCCCTATCTCTTCAGCATAAGCAATGCATCCTAAGCAAATTGCCCCTTCTTTAATATCGAAGGCACTTATATTACCTTCATCATCAATTTCTATTGTTTCAGTCAAAACGCTTTCCTTTAACTCAACTATATAACCCTCTTTAGAAGCAACATCTTGGCGAATAATTGGCACCCCTTTCTCTTCTGCTGATAAAAGATAACTTTCCTCCCAAGCTTTAAGCTTTCCGTCATTACCTTTCCTAATATAAGCTTGATGTAAGAAATCTTTGTGGCCATCCTTATAAATAACCTTAAAGTAACCTTTAATTGCTCTTAAAAAATGCAAATTTTCTTCAGAATCGTATTTATGTTCAAATTTATTTGGCATATGTTTTCTTAATTTTATTTATTGATAATTATTGTCTTGAAATTCACTAATTTCTAGCACACCTTGAAGCAATAACCCCGTACCGTTTTCCCCTGGAACTGAGGCTTCAGCTGGGCCTGAAGAATGTGAAAAATCCCACGAATCTTTATTATTTTCATAATAGAAAGAACTCTGTCCAGTAATTAAATAGTCAGGTTGTGGAAAATTATATAATAAAATATACTGGTTAGAGATTCCTGGCGCACTTACACATCCTTTCGGGCTTATTCTGATATCTTCTATTTTTATTTCGCATGGAATTTTTATTTCTTCAGCAAGATGGTAGCCTTCTGCTGTGACCAAATATCCTTCCACATTTCTATAAAATGTTCCTTTTTTTGTATATGCAACCAAATCTGTAGGTAAATTAATTTTAAAATAACCTTCGCCATGTACAATAGCGATATCTATTGGCCCATAATGATTACATATATTCCAAGCAGGGCTTAAGATATGGATACAGTTCTGTAATAGTTTTATTTTTTGGCCAATTAATGGTCTATTAAATTGAATTGAATTTATTGTATCTTTCATATATTATTTATTAGACCTTTTACCTTGAAATTTTCTGTAGAGCACTTTTCTGCAGGTCATTTAAATCACTCATTAGAGTAGAAGTCATTCCTATTGATCTTTGCAGTTCAACCATTTGAGTCATTGATTTAGTCGGGTTCACATTTGACATTCTAAGAGTATTGTCACCAAAGCATATTTCTCCGGAATCAAAAATACTCCAATTTGCCCTACCTCTTCACCATCAGCTAAGAATAATCCATCTTGAGAGATTTGAAACTGGACTATATTTTCAGGTAAGACGATAGGTTGGTTATCTGGGCTTAAGTAAGGATTGCCTTTGCCATTAACCACTACACCTTGATTATTGATAAATAAGCTACCATTTAGTGTATATCTATTACCGCGAGGTGTTTGTACTTTAAAGTAACATTCCTCTGCTATAATTGCGATATCAAGAGGCCGGTTAGTCCTTTGCAATGCACCTTGGTCTTCAGACCTATAAGTTGCAGTATCAAGTACAAAAGAATTTCTCTTTTTTTTCGATTCCTTAATATCATATTTATTAAATAAAACAGAATCGGCTTCAAAACCGATAGTATTAGTATTTGCTGTGTTATGCGCAACTACTTCAAGCTGTCTACGCCTAGCAATTTGATTAGAAAGAGTAATATAAAATGCATTACTAGACGCATAAACCTCTATTGCTTCAAGAAAGAATATAAAGAATAATATTAGGATTTTAATCATAAAGCTCTTATATACTGTGAAATATTTTATAGCTTATAATAAACATATTCATTGTTAATGTTATATTAAAAAACGCTAGTTCAGTAAATTATTTCTTAATATGTTGCATATTTAGAATTGTTTCATAATTTATTAAGTAATATTCGTAGCATTATGGGTATTTTTGTTTCCAAATAAATTTTTACAACTATCATAATGATAGATTAAGTCTTGAAATTAAGGTTATAAGGTAACATATGCTAGAAGAAGAAAAGGAGAAAGAAGAGGAAGCCCCTCAAGCTGAGAAAAGCGAAGCGGGAGCTGCACCTGAAGGAGAGGCCACTCAACCTGAAGGGGAGAAGCCAAAGGTTGGGAAAAAGTTATTACTTTTATTGATTCCACTATTATTGGTAATTATTGGCATATTTATCTATTTCTTTCTATTAAAGAAGGAAAAGCCTGCCGATGAAACTCAACAAAAGCCTGCAGGCGATGTGTTTAAAGGAACTGAACAAGCTCAAAATTATTTTGTAAATCTTGAAGATTTTGTAGTTGATTTAAGCTCGCAAAGCAATAGGCCAAGCTTCCTAAAGTTATCTTTAACTCTTAGCCTATTCAAACAAGAAGATATGACCGAAGTTAATAACAAGCTACCAATTATAAGAGATAATTTCCAATTATACCTTAGAGAACTTAGAGAAGCTGACCTGAATGGCTCTGGGGGAATGTATAAGTTAAAAGAAGAACTACTTATCCGCTTAAATAAAATATTATATCCAATACAAATAAAAGATATTTTATTTAGAGAAATTTTAATCCGCTAACTAAAAGCAAACTTATAGATTATGGCAGAAAACCAGGAAAATACTCCTAAATCGGATCAAGAGCTAATGAGCGAGTGGGATAATATGCTCAAAACGCCCAATAAAGCGCTTGATCAATCCGAAATAGATAATTTGCTTGGAGTTAAACAGGAAAATGGAGAGGATAATAAAGGTATAAAAGCTCTTTTAGATAGCGCTTTGCGTTCTTATGAGAAGCTTCCAATGCTTGAAATTGTTTTCGATAAGCTTGTAAGACTTCTTACAACCGCTTTAAGGAATCTTACTTCTGAGACGGTGGACATCGATATTATTACCTTCAACTCTTTAAGGGTAGGTTCTTATATTAATACTATTCCTGTTCCAACATTAATCTCAGTATTTAAAGCTGTTGAATGGGAAAATTTTGGTCTTTTGATTATTGATAGTTCACTTGTCTTTTCATTAGTTGATACTTTATTTGGGGGTAAGAAAAATTCTCTCCCCATTAAGAATGATGGAAGAGCTCATACCGAGATTGAGCAAGCTTTAGTAAAACAAATTGCAGATCTTGTATTAAATGAACTTGGTACTTCCTTTGACCCTATTACCCCTGCAACTTTCACTTATGAAAGAATGGAAAGTAATCCGAACTTTGCAACAATTGCCCGTCCTGGCGACGCAGCTATTCTTTTACAGCTGAAAGTTGAAATGGAAAGCAGAGGTGGAAAGATCGACTTACTTATTCCCTATGCAACGCTTGAGCCTATTAAAGATCTTCTTACACAAGTATTTATGGGGGAGAAATTTGGCGTAGATGTTGAATGGGAAGAAAACCTTAATAACAAAGTAATTAATATTGAAGTACCTTTAGAAGTTGTAATTTCTAATAAACCTACTAAAATATTTAATATTGCTAATTTAAAAGTTGGCAATATTATTATGATGGATCATAAACAAGATGATGAAGTAATTATTAGAGTAGAGGATGTTGATTTATTTACAGGACATGTTGGTAAGATAGAAAACAAACTTGCCGTCAGCCTTGAGCGGTTACTAATTGATAAAATTGAATAATTTTAATTACCATTATGATACTTATAGATTTACTGTTAATTACTTTTCTCTGTATATGCATTTTTTATTGCTCCATATTGAACAAACGTATCAATGAATTACAAAATAGTAGAAACGAATTTAATAGAATGATTAAAGAGTTTGATCTAGCCATTGTGCGCGCTGAATCAAGCATAAGCGACCTTACAAAATTAAGCAAAGAAACATCTGCAAAAATTCATAAAGCAACAGAAAAAGCTCAATTTCTTATGAATGATATAACCTTTATGAATGACATGGGTTCGGATGTTGCAAACAGACTTGAAAAAGCTATTGATAATGCAAAACTAGCTGAGAAAAAGTTGCATATTCATTCCTATACACCTACTTTAGCTCAGAGAAACGAAGAGTCGGTTAACCCTAGACATGAGATTGAAACTATTATGGCTAGATTTAATTCAGGCAAAACTTCTGCAGAACCTGCTAATAAAGATACAAGTAAAGCATATCAACAATTAATTAGGCAAGCAAAATGAAAGTACGCTCCCTTCCTATATTGTTAATACTTTTATCATTATCCCTCATGGCAAAACTTATCAATATATCTTCACAGCTCTATAAGCAAAATAGAGCTGAAAAAGTTATTAAAGTTAACTCATTCTTTATCGAAGATGCAGAAGCAAGTACTCCTTCACCTGCAAAGAAAGAAGAGAAAGGACATGGTGGCGGACACGGTGGAGGCCATGGTGGAGAGAAAAAAGAGAAAGAAGTTAAAATCCCTGCAGAAACTGTTAAACCTACTCCAGAAGGGCAGCAATATGTTACTCTTGAATGTAATCCTGAGCTGAGTAAATACTCCCCTGATGAAATTAAATTATTGCAAAATCTTTCACAACGTAGAAAAGAAATCGAACAGAAAACTGAAGATTTAAATTTAAAAGAAAAATTATTAAAAGCGACTGAAGTACAAGTAAATACTAAAGTTAGTGAATTAAAAGCTTTAAAATTAGAAGTCGAGAATCTCCTTGCTCAATATAATGATAAAGAAAATCAAAAACTAATGAGCCTAGTAAAAATTTATGAAAGTATGAAACCTCAAGATGCAGCAAAGATATTTGATGCGCTTGATATGCCTATATTGCTTCAAGTTATTAGTAATATGAAGGAAGCCAAGGTTGCGCCTATCTTATCTAAAATGGATCCTAACCGTGCTCGCGAAGTATCTATCGAATATACTAATAACAAGAAAATCTCTGAAAAAGTAGCAGGATAATCTTTTATCAATAATTAAAATTAGTAATCTTAATTGCTTTCTTGCTTACTGGATAAAACTTCTTAAAGATAGTGTTGCTACAGCAATATATTATTCTTTCTAACAAACTCAACGAATATTCCAAGCTGTAAATTTTAAATATTTTCAATTTACCGACCTTGATTATTTTTTTCTTTATACTTAAATTTATTAAACTTTTCTCAAAATCTCATTTATAGAGAAAGATCCGTATTAAAAGCATTTTTATTATATATTTTTTTTACTCGAATAATTTTTAACCATAGTTGAATAGACATCTTTCACTATTGCAGATGGTTTGCTTCTGCCATAAACAATAGAGGCCACACCTGCGTTAATCATCTTCTCATCAGGTTCGATTGGAACAATTACAAGGCCTGCCTTATTTAATTCTTGAACTACAGCTTGAGCTTGGTTAGTATAATTTTCGAAAAAATAAGACTTATCTGCTCGCTCTATAGCCTTTGCAATGATAGAAATCATAAGCTAACTTGTTTAATTTAACCTATTATAATTATTAATAATTAATAATAAGTAAAGGAATAGCTGATGCATCTTATTTTTCGCTGTTTAGCACCTTAAGTTAGCTTAACCAATTTTTTAATAACATAATCGGAGGAAATTATGAAAATGGAAATCACAAATTCAAAATCTACTACAGAAAATATATTCCACTTGTCCCATAGGACTGAGAGCCAGCTATTCAATAATTATCTTAATGATGCGGTTAAAGAATCACTACAAAGTGTTATTCAGCCGGCAATAGAAGGTTTAAAGGATGGTACATATCTATGTAAATGGATACGTCCTGAATATCATGAGATATTTACAATAATTCTTTTAGAAAAATTACTAACAATTAAGGATATAACAGATTTTCAAGTATTCTTAAGTAAATCCCCTTTAGAGGATAGTATCAAGCTTTATTTATCAAAGATACATGACATGGTACATAGCTTAAACGATGAATCTAATAAATATTTAAAATTAAAGGTACCTCATGTAACTGAAGAGGCTCATATAGAGTTAGTTAAAGAGTTTAATTATGAGTTATTAGAGGATACTATAGAGGAGTTAAATAATATTAGTCTAACAAAATACACCCCTGAAGATTTCAATCGCTTAAAAGATGAAAGAAGTATTTATATTGAATATACGCCAGAAAATAATAGCTGGAGAGAAGTTAACAATGAGTTCGAGCATTCAAAAGCAATGACCGAAGCTATGGATAATAATCTACATGGTGTACCTTTGCCAGAAGAATTCGCATTCTTGAAAAGACCAGTAAGATATCAAGATGAAATGGAGATGTATAAATATCAAGATGCACCCGAAGACGACGCTATTCAGATGGTACTTGCTCAATCGCTGTTAGGAGATCAAAGTGATTCAGAAGAATAAGTTTAGAGCCTAAAGGCTCTAAACCATCTATAAATATTTATCAATTAACAGCTCGGCGATTTGGACTGCATTAAGCGCAGCGCCTTTTCGTACATTGTCGGATACGAGCCACATATTCAGCGTATTTTTCTGCGTATGATCTTCTCTGATTCTAGATACATATACATCGTCCTCGCCAACAATCTCAACAGGAGTTATGTAATTTAATTGCTGTTCTGGAAGAAGAATCTTTACCCCATCAGCCTCGCTTAATATTTCATAAGCTTCATTGGCGCTTAGGGGTTTTTCAAATTCCACATTAACAGACTCAGAATGCCCTACAAAAACTGGTACACGCACGCAAGTTGCTGTAACCTTAACATGCTCACCCATGATTTTTTTCATCTCATTAGTAATTTTTTGCTCTTCATCAGTATAATGGTTGTTCTCAAAATCACCACATCGCGGTATAACGTTAAAGGCAATTTGACGGCCAAAAGCTTTAGGAATTATGTCATTATATAGAAACATATTCTTGGTCTGTGCATAAAGCTCATCCATTGCTTCTTTTCCTGCTCCTGAGACTGATTGATAAGTTGATACTACTATTCTTTTAATCTTAGCTGCATTATCAAGAGGCTTTAAAGCTATTGCAAGCGGGATGACGCAACAATTAGGATTTGCTATAATATTTGTTTTCTTATAATCTTTAAGCGCATTAGGATTTACCTCAGGTACAATAAGCGGCACATCTTTATGCATGCGGAAATATGAAGTATTATCAATAACAATTGCTCCAGCCTCAACTGCTTTAGGTGCAAATTGTTTTGAAACTAGGCTTCCTGGAGAAGATAATACAATATCCACCTTTTTAAAATCAAAATGGTCTAAAGCAACGACTTTTAAGATTTTCTCTCCAAAACTCACCTCTTTACCAATTGAATCGCGTGACGCAAGCGCATAAACTTCACCAACTGGAAATTCTCTCTCAGATAATACGTTTAAAATTTCTCGGCCAACATTACCAGTGGCACCAACAACTGCTATATTATATTTTTTCATTTATGTCCTTTAAACTAAAGTTTCTAATTTTTTGCCACTAATTATATGTACATGGAAATGGAATACAGATTGCCCTGCTTCACTACCTATATTAGTAATTAGACGATAATTATTTTGCGTTTCTAGAGTTTTAGCTATCTCATTAACTTTATAGAAGAAATATTTTGTCTCTTCTGCTGATGCTTGGCTGACAAACTCATTGAAATTTTGATATTCCCCTTTAGGTATCACTAAAACATGAATAGGTGCAGCTGGTGCTATATCATGAAAAGCTAGCACCTTATCATCCTCATAAACCTTGTTAGATGGAATCTCTCCACGAATAATCTTGGCAAATATATTATTTTTATCGTACATAATTTTTCTTTTTGACCTAAAATTTAGCTAATTATAATAGAAACAGCACCCCTTTTCCACTAGCTTTTGCTAATCTTGATAAACATTAAGCATGAAGCCATATGCCAAGTTATTAGCCATATATACCATAATTTACCGAATTTAAATATATTTAATAAAGGAATTGAGATCAGGCCTACCAGGCTTAAAATCATACAAACCTTAGCATATCGCGTATTTAAAACCCCTATAGTTATTAGTAAAACATTTAAATGTATAGTCCATATACTTATTTGTCTAATAAACTTCCATTGAGCAAAGCTGTTAAGTAGAGTGTGAGAATTATATTCAATTGCCGAGATCATTATCCCTCTTAAAGAATATTCACTAAAATCAGTTAAAGTAGCAAGAAACCCTATGACTAAAATGGCTTTTGCTATAACTGAGTTAAATGGACTAATAAAATTAGCCCATCCTACCCACATTATAAAATGGGATAAAAGATAAACAGAAATTATTGAAAAGCTTATAGATAAGTGATCTTTATACTGTACTAACTCTACCGAGCTTAAATTTTGGTAAGTAGTAGCTATTGTATTAAAATCTATCCTTATAGGGGAAATTACTAAAAATATAGATAAAGTCATTAATGCTAAAGCAGCTTGAAATGAGAAAAACGCATATGCTTTATAATAATTCATTTTATTTTCCATCATATCTTTTTTTACCCAATCCTTGTCTTAATTAGTCTCACAACTATAAAGGAAATAAAACTTAAAAATACTATTATAGGTGCGGTTGGTAGATCTTGAGTAAATGATAAATAAAGCCCACTATAGTAGGTTAGCAATAATATAATGCAGGTATATATTAACATCCTAATAGGACTGCTACTAATTAAGCTTGCAATCGCTGCTGGTATAATTAATAAAGATGAAACTAACAGCGAACCTAGGATTTTTATAGTAATTGCCACCACTGTTGCAAGCATAATTAAATAAGACAACTCTATCCAATTTGTTTTAATATTATAAGATTTAGCAATATCTGGACTAATACAAGTAATTAAAATAGATTTATGGAACTTTATAAACCAAAATAATGTAAGTATCATAAGGCTTGCAAGTATCAAAATATCTTTTTGGTTAATGAGTAGCAAATCGCCTAAAAAGAAATCAGTAATATTAACAGCGTCTTTAAACATGCTTGAGAGAATAATTGATAATGCAAGGAACCCTTGTGCAACTATTAAAGTAATAAGGTTTTTATTATAATAAACACTAAATCCTTTAACAAGGATAGCAAAAGCAATTGAGGTAAGATATACAGCATATAATAAGTCAATGTTAAAAATATGATGTATAAGCACCCCGAATAAGCATGAATGGGCAAGACCATCACTAAAATAACTATATCTCTTCCAAAGTATAACATTACCGAGCAACCCAAAGAGTATACTTATTATAAAGCCAATAATTATTGTATTATTTACTATGCTATTCATATATTAATTATGAGAATGATCATGATTATGGGAGTATATAGATAAAATATCTTCCTTTCTACCAAACATTTTAATATATTCTGGATTATCAATAATTTGGCTTGGCATTCCTTTACAGCAGACATGTTTATTTAAGCAAATTACTTTTTCTGATCTACTCATAACAGTAAATAAGTCATGCGAAATCATAAAAACTGCACACTTATATTCTGTTTTTATACGCTCAATGATTTTGTAAAAATTGGCTTGGCTTGTAACATCAAGACCTTGTGTTGCTTCATCAAGCACTATTAATTCAGGGTTATTGAGTAAAGCTGCAGCAAGCATTAATTTCTGAAATTGCCCGCCAGATAATGTATGTACCGATATATTTAATGGTTTCTCTAAAGCAACTTCCTTCAAAGCTTCTTTAATTTGAGATTTTGTCGATTGCCCTTGACTTAGTAACTCTAAGAATGAATTTATATCAAGCGGTAAATTTTTATCAAGCGCAAGTTTTTGAGGAATATAGCTGACTTTTAAGCCTTTTTTTCTATATAAAATTCCTTTTCCTGGATTTTCAATGCCAACAATAATTTTAGCAAGAGTAGTTTTTCCAGCACCATTAGGTCCTATTACAGTAGTTATTGATTCTGACAAAATTTCTAAATTTATATCCTTTAAAACTTCTGTAGCCTCATAATTATGGCTTATATTGGTTAGTTTAACTAAGGCTTCACTCATGAAAAAAGTTTTTAATGGATTAATATATTAGGGCAATAGCAAATTGTCAGAAAGCTACTTTTAACCAATTCACCCCCAGATTGTGTGGATAAATTCCAAAGCAACTATTTGTTTTCATCTACATCCCAGTGGCCAGTCGATTGACGGCAAGCTTT
>JAJFBM010000041.1 GCA_020697135.1 Rickettsiaceae bacterium | reverse complement strand
GCTATGAAGTAATTGGTAATGCGACAGATGCGAATGATAAATTTATCGATAATACTGGGGAGGCTGCATACCTCTTTAATAAAGCTTACCATCGTGGGGGGGAAAAAGGCCTTAAATATGTAGGGTATGAATGTTCAGGTGCGCTCTTCTTAGAATATGGCGAGAGGCTTTATAAAGGTAAAGAATTTGTAAATCAAATATTTAATAAAGATAAAGAGAAATTCGAAGGTGGCACCGTATTTGCTAAAATCCAAGCAACAAGCCGCACGGATAATCCTGGCTCTGAGCATATATTAAGAAATTTAGGCTGCAAGGAGATTGAAATAAATCAAAAATTTGGCCATGAAAGATTTTTATTTGAAAAAGATTTATCTCTCGATGATAGCTCTGTTATTCCTGATGGAATATCAACCGAAATGCTTGGATTAAATATAGACTCTAGTAGCGATTAATAATAGTTTGAGCGTATTTGCGAGCGGAAATTATTGCTTAATTCAGAATATGCCTCTTAACCTTCATACCGCGGCTTGACCGCGGTATTTAAAAAACCATAAATATCAGTAATTTATAAGCTTTAAAATAGACCCTGCAGTCAATCCTCGGGGCGACTAGCTTCATAAACATTGCTAAGTAATCCATTAATCAAACAAATCAGCGTCAATTCCAAGTAGGAAATTTTCGTCCTCTATCACCTTAGCGTCTGATGCTTGCTCATTATCATTTTGTTCAATCTTATTCGCAGTAGCTAATGGTTCTTGAGCCTGTAAAATTTTCACCAAATTATATTTAACTTTTAATTGAACTTGAGTAAGAATCAATGATTTTCTGTCCAAAATATCCAAGAAAGCTTGTTTATTAATCGATATTGCTGCAAGCTCTTCAACAGTAAATTTACCCTTTGCTACTGAATCTATTAAACTTATTGCAGTCATATTTAGTAAAGAGCTTGCCTCATGAGCAAAATTATATAAGCTAGAGTTAAAATCACCTATAAAGCTGCGAGCTTCTAAAATAAGCGAATTTTGTTCTTCTATATTGATTTTATTGCCCTCTATATAATTACAGAACGATTGATAATTTTTTAAGATACCTTTTTCGATAAGCTCCTGCTTAATTTTAGAAATTCTTAAAGCGCTAACTTGATTAAAGATTTCATTAATATCAGTTTCAGGTGCAATTTCCTTAATAAAATTAATAACATTATTTATATTCATTGCATCTTTGCTTACAATTAATTGCCCTTTAAGTGCGCTTGAAACTAGTTGTTTATCATTTATTTGTTGAGAAGCTAAATAACTATCAAGAGAAATTAGTTCAGTACTATTCTTATTTTCGTTTAAAGCATCAGCTAAACTTAATAGAGTTCCTTTAATTCCATAAAAATGGAGCCTTTCGTCAGGACCACCTGTTAAACTTAATATATCAGCGCCATTTTCTAACAATAATATTGCAGCGCCCATATTATCTTTCTCTACAGCATAGTTTAAAGCTGTTTTACCATCTTTGTTTTGATCATTTACATTTGCGCCATATGAGATAAGTAATTTAACAGTGTCAACGTTAAAATCTCTACCATAATAGGGATTATTACTTAAAGCTTCGATTAATGCAGGCTTATGTTTTATATATAATTCAGGATGTGAAGATATAGTACCAAAATCAAATTCCTGATCATTTGATATATTATTTTGTTCTCTTAAGTAATGTACTAAATTAACATCATCTTTGATATTAAGAGTTCTAACATCTAATATGGCTCCATTTTCGAGTAGAAATTTTATTACTTCGTAGTTATCTCCGCCTCTAACAGCCTCTGAAAGTGGTGTTGCACCATTATCTGGGTTAAAACTATTTATATAAGCCCCACGCTCAACCAACAACTTAACTATATCAATACTTCCATGAATACATGCTTGTTGTAATATATTATCATATGTTTCCCAAAGAGTATGATTCGCACCTATACCATGATCGAGGAAAAATTTTACTGCAGCAAAATCATTTTTACTAATAGCAGCAATGATTATAGCTCTAGTAGAGTGAAACAAGCCATCTAAAGATATAAAACCATTTCGTTGAATAAAATCTTGCATCTCAGCTGTATGTTCCAGTGAAAACATAATTTGTAATTCTTGTAATACGTCCAATACCGGAAATGTCTTATTTCGTCTTTCTTCTAATTCTTGCCAGTACTTCTTAACTTCTTTAGAATAATATTCCTGTAGAGTTTGTTGCTCTTGCATTTAATTAACCTTAATCTATTTTATAAAAGATAATATTAATTCAGATTAACTTCTAAGTCAATTTTTTATTATATTCTTATTTTCTACACGTTGAATAAGCAATAAATCATCAATATTCATTATGCTTGGTAGCTCTTAATAAATAACCTAAATTATTCTTGTCAAAATCTTATATAACTAAGGTAAGAATTAACGCTCTTCAAAAGAATTATCTAAAAAAAATATTTGAACTGAAATTATCGCGTTATTCATCATATGCATAACTTTATTCAATACTTCCATAAATTGCATTTCGGTTAGAAGAATTGGGCTCAGTCCAATATACTGCATACCGATCGCCGCTTGAGAAATGCCAATATTCATAGGGATAATTGATCAAACCTGCTTTCGTTGCAGCTACTAAAAGCAAAAGACGATTTGTTATTTGTGCATTAGTAATTTCTAAGGAGAATGTCGGAACAGAATCATTTATACCCCAAATTACACCAAAAGTTCCCATATCTATGAAGGCTTTATTCACTTCATCATAAAGTCTAATATTGACTGCTGCACCTGTCGAATGGACGGGAATATTATCTTTAGTAGGGGACACCCATTTTGAGGCTTCTTTTTGCGCCGCCTCGAGGGTTAAATTTGAAGAAACTTTCATTATTTCATCAACTTTCTGTTCGAATAATTTTTCTTATGTAGCCAGATCTCTTAATCCTTCAAATATCTTTATACTTATTTGACCTGGCTTAAACCCAAAGCGGGGAGCTATTACGTCACAAATTTCGATCATTTTTTCAAGTTTAGTATATATATTTAATCTTATATTAGAAGCAGTGTTAAAACCTGAGCTATATTCAGGAGACTGGAAAGGTTTTTTAGGAATAGGTAACATTTTTATCCGAGAGTTGTTTATAAAGTTCACATCAATAATCGCTTCACCGGATTCTTTTATAGGAATATTTTTGATTTGCTCATCCGCAATTTTAATTATTAAACCTGTTCGAGATGAATTATATTGCGCAGTAATTATATTATAAGTTTTAGCATCCATAAGGTCTGCATAATTTTTGATTTGCTCATCCCAAGTTGCATAGACGATATCAGCCTTTATAAGGGTAGAGATAAATAAAAAAGTAACAAATATATTAATGCTCATAAAATTAAGCCTATATGACGTTCATTATATTAATTATATTAATTACTATCATACATATTAGCTACTTTGTAAATAGCTACACATTTAATATCTTAAGCCTTGAGTATATTTTAAAATATTCAAGCCTGTTGCCCCGCAACGAAGCCTGAAGACCATGCCCATTGGAAATTATATCCACCAAGCCAGCCAGTAACATCAACAACTTCGCCGATAAAATAAAGCCCTGGAACTTTTACTGACTCCATTGTTTTAGAGGAAAGCTCCTTAGTATCCACGCCGCCTGCAGTCACTTCAGCCTTCAAATAACCTTCAGTGCCAAGTATATTGACCTTATAAAAATGAAGGAAACTTGCAATTTTTTCTAAATCTTTCATTTTATAATCAACTAGTCGCTTAGGCTCTGCACTTATAATTGCACAAGAATCAACAAATCTCTTTGGCAGATATTCTTTCAAAAGGTTAGGCAGTAATATTTTACTATTTCTCTCTCTTTCAAATAATTCTATAAGATCCCTTTCAGGTAGTAGATTTATATTAATATTTTGCTCAGGCAACTCTTTTATATATGAAGAAATCTGTAATATAGCTGGGCCGCTTAAGCCACGATGTGTAAACAGGATATTTTCTTTAAAAGATGCCTTAGCATAATTTACAATTGATGAGATAGATACACCACTGAGACCCTTGAAAAACTCTAATTCTTCTTCTTTTACAGTAAGAGGTACAAGCGCAGGATAAGTCTCTATTATATTTAAGCCAAATTGACGAGCAATACTATAACCAAAATTTGTAGCTCCAAGCTTAGGTATCGATAGGCCGCCTGAGGCTATAATAAGTGAGGCAGCAGAGAAATTTCCTTGGTTTGTTTCAACGATAAATTTCTCTTCTTTTCTTACAGATGATATAGAACAGTTTAATAAAATATCCACCTCCCCCTTTTTGCATTCATCCACAAGCATATTTATGATCTGTGTTGAAGATCCATCACAAAATAATTGCCCTAAAGTTTTTTCATGATAAGCAATCTTATAGCTTTCAACAAGTGCTATAAAATCTTGCTGTGTATATCTTGAAAGGGCTGAAATAGCAAAGCGTGGGTTTTCGGATAAATAATTTTTCGGGCTTGCACCAATATTAGTAAAATTGCACCTCCCTCCCCCTGAGATTCTAATTTTTTCACCAATTTTATTCGTATGTTCAAGTAATAATACGCGTCTACCTCGCTTTCCAGCAGTGCTTGCTGCCATTAGCCCTGCTGCTCCTGCACCTATTACTATTACATCAAAGTTATTTACTCTACTCATTAATATACGCTTATATAATTTTAAAGGAATGAAAGATACAATAAAGCTCTTAAATTAACAATAAATTATTTAATTCTGCCTCAAGCCTTACTTATATATATAATTTTTTTAGAGTAGTATTAATATATTTTTAATAAATTATCGTTATGTTTATATTTAATTATAAAATTTATATACTATGAGTAAAAAAAATAAAAATTTAGCATATGATAATGCTGATGGACAATCTAGTCAATATTCTATGAATGCAAATCAAAGATCAGGGGAAAAAACCCCTAAGTCTAAAGTCAGTTATTTGCGTGGAATTAGAAACTTACCGAAATATTTTGCATCATATTTTACTAAGACCCTTCCAAGATATAGAAAAAAACATGGTTTGCTTAAAACTATTGGAAAAGTAACATTTGACTTTACAAAGGGAGCATTAAAAACTGGTTTACTTGTTGGAGCTTGCGTACCAGGGCCAATTGGAAGCGTTTGCGGAACCATTAATGGTATAAGAATGGGCCTTGAGGCATCAAAAGGAAAGGGAGGATGGACTCGTTTCACTTCAGCCTTATTGACAGGAGCATTAGGTGGAGCAGCAGGAGGAATGGGTCTTGGAATTGCTGTTGTAGCACCTTATGAAGCTAATCGACTATTAAGAAAGTCTTCTAGACAGTATAATGCTGAACAATATAGATCTTCAAAACTTCAGCCAAGAACAACTGTTAACCATATGCAACAACCTAATTCGGCTCAGCAGCAAATGGGTTACGGACAACAACCACAAAATCAACAGAATAAAGCGCCCCAACAACCGCACAAACCAAATATTGGATCTCAACAACAACAGCAGCAATATGGGTCTCCGAGCGGGCAAACCTATGCTCCACCATCACAGCCACAACCAAATTATGGGCCTCAAAATAATAGGCCGCCTGCGCAACCTATGCCGCAACAGAATGTGGGACAATATCAACAACAAAATATAGGGCAACCACAACATAGCATTAATCAACAAAGCAGACATGCAGCCCCACCGCCTCTTGATTCTATGACGCAGCAAAATGCTGGAAGAACTCAAGCTCAACAACAAAATATGAATAATGCTCAAGGACGGGCAAACCAAAATGCGTCAATGCCTCCGCCAATGAGTAATGATCAAGTACCTACAAACGGAAAAGCACAGGCCCAGGCACAAACACATGCAAAAGCTAATCCATCGCCTTCAACTTCTACTCAGAATTCAACCTCAACAACTACACAGCAGCCATCCATAAGCACAGAAGAATTCATAAGAATAAAAAATCAGGCGGCTCACAAGATAGCTGAAGAGCATGGAACAAAAGCTCAAGTATTTACTGCTCAAGGAGAAAATAATGCCCCTATATCACCTGTGAAAGCTGGAATCGAAACACCTCCAGCACCGCCACTGCCTGCCAAATCTGCGGCATCAACTCCTACAGCACCTGTAACACCGACGCCCGCTGCGGTTACTGAGTCTCCAGCTACGCCACCGCCTGCTTCAAAAGCTGCCGAAGGAACGGCTCAAGCAAAGGCTGAGAAACAAAGCGAAACAAGGGCAACTGGCAAGAAAACTGTAAAAGAAATGGCTGCAGAGTTTGACGCTAAAGCAAAGCCTTACCAGCCTAATACTACGGCTCAAGCTAGGACTAATCCAGCTCGTAAAGTGCCAGGTCCTGACAAGTTTGGTAGCCTGGCACAAAATGCATCGAGTACTACTATAAATATGAGCCCGAGACCTACACCCACTAGAGCCATTCCACAAAACAAAAGCGTAGCGCGAAAGAGCTAATAGTCAAGATAACTTTTAGCTAAATTAAGCTCAAGTCATATTCTTAAGCCTAGTTTCATTTCTATATCTCTGCTAAATATAGCTCCATAAAGCTTAAGTTTTCAAACCAGAATATCTTGGTCCTTATAATCTTCTCAGGATATAGTTCAGAAATGATTTTTCTATAATGAGCTAATTGCTCTCTATATTGAATTGGCACCTCTAGTTCAGAGTTTGGCACTTCTGAATCTGTTTTATAATCTATTATTATTGCTTCACTCTCATTTACTGCAAGCAAATCTAGTCTTCCAAGTAAACTATTATTTTCCTCATTCATCCCAACTGTAACTTCACATTTCAGATTATATTCAAGTAAGTTTTTAACTGCAGCAAGGCAAGGAATATTTTCAAGCTTCTCTTTTGCCCCCCTGGCTTGTGTGTGAGTTAAACGATTTATTAATGGGTGATTTTTTATAATCTCTCCATTTTTGCTCGAGAAAAAAGCCTCTAATATTTTATGAATAATAGTACCATATTCTGTAGCTTTTCTAGAATAAAGCGGGCTTAAAGCTATCCTTGGTGGGTTATCTGGTTTAAGCTTAAATTTTGGTGCGGTATCAATAAGTGGAATATATTTTTTATCCTGCATTAAAGGAGTTGGTGCATCATGAATTTTTTTCTCAGGATACATATCAAAAGCTAGAAACTTGCCCCCCTCCCCCCAATATTTGGCATATTCTGCTGGAATTTCCTCTTCTGTTGCAATATCTTTTAAGCCATTTTTAATTAAACTATACCAGCAATTATCAGCAACTTCTTCCTTTTCGCTACCACCAAAAATAATTAACTCATCCTCTGCTCTAGTCATTGCCACATAAAGCAGTCTTAAATATTCTTGATAATCTTTACTTTTATATTCTTCCTCAAGTTCCTTGTAATATTTATTTTCATTAGCTGAATAGCCTGGCCAAAGTAACCAATTTTGCTCAGTCCATAATAATTTGGACTTTTGCCGGCCAATTCTTGTTGTATCTGCAAGTATAACAAAAGGAGCTTGCAACCCTTTCGAGCCATGTACAGTCATTACTCTTAAAGAATCGCCCTGCTCTAGATCTCTTTTAATCTCTATATTTGAATTCTCAATCCAAATAACAAATTCTTGTAAATTACCACCATTTTCTTTTTCAAAATTTGTAACTAAATCTAAAAATTCATTTATTACTTCTCCTGCTTCAGATCCGCATTCAATAAGTAATTTTTCTCTAAAACCTTGGGCATCTAAAATCAGGCTGAAAAAGTAGGTCAAGCTTGAAGATTTATAAAGCTCTATAAAATTTTCTAAGATCTGTAATATCTTTTCGGCCAAGGCGTGATTTTCTTCTTCATGTAAAGCTTGCCAAATGGTCTTTTTATTTCTGTTTACGGCAATTTTATAAAGATTATTCTCAGGAAGTCCAATGAATGGGGATTTTAATAAGCAAGCAAGATTTAAATCATCTTCAGGCAGCAAAACAAATTTTGCTAACGCTATTAAATCTTTTATAGCAAGATTATCTATAAGATTCATCCTATCGATGCCAGCAACTTTAACTTTTAACTTATTAAGTTCTTTTATAACCTGCTGTGAGAATTCATCCCTTTGCTTTACAAGGATTATAAAATCTGATGAGTTAATGGTTCTTTTCTTACTTTGTATATATTTATTAGAGGCAATTTGGGTATAAATATATTGTGCTATTGCTTGAGCAAGGAGAAAATCTGTAGTATCAAATTCTTCATATTTCTCAGGCAGCGGCCAAGTTTCTGAAACATGATTTTTTGGCCCAACTATTAATGGCCAAATTTCTATCCTACCCCCTCCACCTTGGCGAAAACATTTCATATCAAGATTATGGCTTACAAAAAGTGATGGGTTAGTTTTTTGCAGATGATCAAATACTTTAGTTACTGCAATATTTATTGCATCTAGCGACCTATAAGACCAACTTAGATCAATAGTTGTGAATTTTTTATCAGCAGAATGCATTTTATCTTTAAAATAACTATTCATTGCCATAAAAGATGAAGGATCTGCACCTTGAAAACTATAAATTGACTGTTTCTCATCCCCTACGACAAAAAGCGTTCTATTAGTCTCACTAGCTGTTGCACCCGCATAAAATTCCCTTGCTAGAGCTTCGATAATTTGCCATTGTTCAACGTTAGTATCTTGCGCTTCATCAACAAGAATATGCTCAACAAACCCATCAAGCTTATATAAAACCCACTCTCTTGCATCGGAATTAGTAAGTAACTTGCTTGTGTGATAGATTAGATCATCAAAATCTAAGTATGAATGACAAAACTTATATTCTTCATAATTATTTATTACATAGCTTGCAAGGCTAAATAAATTTTTAGAGAATGATATTAGTTTTAAGGATTTAATTTGCTCATGAATATTAACAACTAAAGCCATTGCCCTATTAAACTGCTCATCTAAATCAGGATATTGCTGACGGAATTTCTTATTAAATAAGCTTTTTCGCGGAGAGCCAGTTTGAGTTAAAAAAATCTCACAAAAATCTTCAAATTTAGCAATTTTATCTTTGAGATTTAAGCAGCTATAATCATAATAGCTTGCAAGGACAAAATATTCCTTTTCAAACAACTCTTGATCAAATTCTGAGAGTTGATAATTTATATATAGCAGCTCTATATCTTTAATTAGTCTCTTAATTAAATCTTCTTCACCCTTATATTCTTGAAGTAGAAAATTTTGTCTAAGCTTAGCCTCATATGCAGAAGAGCAGCTAAATTTATTAAATAATTCTTTGAATTTACCGCGAGAACTTACTACTTCTTTAATAATCTCATATATTGTATTTTCATGCAGGTGAGATGCTATAAACTCAAGACTCTTACCCAGCTCAGCTTCTGGATATTCACTTGCTTGGAGAATTAAATTAATCCTTATCTCCTTTAAAAGCTCCTCTGTTTTATATTCATCAATAACCTTAAATCCTGGGCTAATACCTGCTTCAACCGGGAAACGGCCAAGAATAAATTGACAAAATGAGTGTATTGTTTGAATCCTTAAACTTTCAACAGAAGATAATTTTTCATGAAAAAGCTGTGATGCCAGGCTTAATTGTTCTCTAGATGGGCTATAGCCGAAACTTGTTCTTAAGCGTTCTTCAAGTTTGATGCTTGATAAGTTAGCCCAGACGGATAATTCCTTATTTATCCTATTATTCATCTCCCCTGCTGCAGCTTTAGTAAAAGTAATGCAAAGTATTTTCTCAGGCTTAACCCCACTAATAAGCAGCCTAAGCACCCTATCTGTGAGAATTTTTGTTTTACCAGTTCCGGCTGAAGCAGATACCCAAACTGATGAATTAGGGTCTGAAGCTTGAAGCTGCTCGTAATTAAGATTAGGGCAAGCCTTCACTATTGATGTTTTATTAGTTCTATCTAAATTTTCAGGAATTACTAATGAGTCATTTATTGTCATATGAAGTATATTAGCAAAATGTTTTTGCTTATTCTAGCAGAAAAAACCCTTTTGCTAAGTAACATCGCGCAAGAAATAAATTTCCTTCATAGATTTTAGTAGTTAAGAAATTTCCCAAAAATCCTAAAACTCTAATTAATCAGAGAAATAGTCTGAACCCAGGCCAGTTTTTTCTATCGACGATATTTCACCTCCGTCTAAGCTAGAGTCGGGTGACTCTGCTACAGAGTACCCATCCCCAGTATCAACTGTTATCTCAGCTTTAGAGGATTTAACCTCATCAACCATGGCGTTAATCTTTGCTTTAATAGAGCATGGTAAGATTGCTTCCTTCAACAGCTTAGCAAAATCTTGGCTTGCTGAACAAACCACCTTAAATTGCTCTAAATA
>JAJFBM010000040.1 GCA_020697135.1 Rickettsiaceae bacterium | reverse complement strand
GCAACATTTACAAAGCATTAAGGGGGCATAGCCACGGCGATTTAAGAATAATAAAGCTTGATAATTCTTTGCAAGTGTTTGGGTAATTGCAGATTTAAGAGTAGAAGATATCCAGCGCTCTTGCTCAAGAGATTCTTTTAGCAAATCTATAGCTTTAACCTCTGGCAGGCTTTCAACACCATATCGAGAACTAAGTTCAACATAATTATATTTTTTATCCTGAGCATTAACATAAGTTTCAATGGATGGGGTGGCTGAACAAAGAATCACAGGGAATTTTTCCATGAAGCCGCGGAGTATAGCCATATCCCTGGCATTATATACTATTCCTTCATCTTGCTTATAAGAGGAATCGTGCTCTTCATCTATAACTATTAAGCTTAAATTTTTATATGGCAATAATAATGAGCTTCGAGAACCAATTATAAGTTTGACATCCCCGCTCATTAATCCAAGTAATATACTGCGCTTTTGGCTAAGTTTAATTGCTGAATTCCATATAACAGGCTCAAAGTTAAACCTATTTCTGAAGCGATCAATCATTTGCGTAGTTAAAGCGATTTCAGGCAGCATTATCAATACTTGTTTGCTTTGTTTTAAAGCATCGGCAGCAAGGTGAAAATAGATCTCGGTTTTACCAGAACCTGTAATACCTTTAAGCAGAGTAACCCCAGAGGAGCTTTTAATTTTTTGATAGGCAAGCTCTTGTTCGTTCAAAAGTTCTGGTAAAGCAAATTTATCTATATCTATTTTCTGTATAAAAGGTTTCAGCTCCTTTTTTTTTAAAAATATCTCTATAGGCAGTGCTAGTTTCCATACAGCACCTGCTGGAACCATATTGTAACTTGCAAATTTATCAAGAAATTCAAGGTAAGTACCGGAGATATTGCCTATCGCAAGCTTTTCGTTTACTGGTTTTAAATTATAACTAGGATTTTCTGTGATTGTTTCAAGCTTAATAATTACACCCACAAGCTCTTTCTGTCTTAAATTTACCTTTACTAAATCGCCTATATTTAGTTTTAGCTCTTCAGGGATTAAATAACTTAAAGCATCAAGCTTAAGATTCGGTACTAGGACTTTAGCAATTCTATGCATAAATATATATTAAACTTCTTGTCAGATAATGATTTTGCTTATACTATAGGCAATTATTTTTTAGCCTACAATATTAGACTAAATCTAAACGAAATTATAAGTAAAATATATGAAAAAAACCTATTACGTTACCTCGCCTATCTATTATGTGAATGATGTTCCCCATATTGGACACGCATATACGACCCTTGCATGCGATGTTCTTGCGCGTTTCATGCGACTTGATGGTAGAGAGGTGAAGTTTTTAACAGGTACGGATGAACATGGGCAAAAGGTTGAAAAATCTGCAGAAAAAGCAGGCCTTTCGCCGCAAGCTTTTACTGATAAAGTTTCACTAAGATTTCGAGAATTATTTACTACAATGAATATTAGTAATGATGATTTTATTAGGACTACTGAAGTGAGGCATAAAATAGCAGCACAAAGCTTATGGAATAAGCTTATTGAAAGTGGGAATATTTATCTCGGGAAATATGCTGGCTGGTATTCGGTAAGAGATGAAGCGTTTTACAATGAATCGGAGCTTACTGAAGATGGGCTTGCGCCAACTGGTGCACCTGTGGAATGGGTAGAAGAACCGAGTTACTTCTTTAAATTATCGGCTTGGCAAGATAAATTACTTGAGCTTTATGAAGAGAATTCAGCGTTCATCAGACCTGAGTCACGTCGCAATGAAGTCATAAATTTTGTCAAAGGTGGCTTGACGGACCTTTCGGTTTCAAGAACTAGCTTTAAATGGGGAGTGCCAGTTCCAGGCGACGAATCCCATGTTATGTATGTGTGGCTTGATGCGCTAACGAATTATATTTCAGCTTTAGGCTATCCTGATGAGACTTCTGAAGATTTTAAAAAATTCTGGCCTGCTGATGTGCATATAATGGGTAAGGATATTACAAGATTTCATGCAGTATACTGGCCTGCTTTCCTTATGGCTGCAGGGCTTGAGGCGCCAAAAAGTGTAATGGCGCATGGTTGGTGGACTAATGAAGGGCAAAAAATTTCTAAATCTGTAGGTAATGTAATAGATCCATTTAAACTTATAGAGGATTTTGGCCTTGATCAAACCAGATATTTTTTAATGCGTGAAGTTATATTCGGCAACGATGGTAATTATGCGCGCTCAAATATGATCAACCGCGTTAACTCTGAACTAGCAAATAATATAGGGAATCTGGTACAGAGAACTTTATCCTTTATAGCTAAAAATGCAGATGGTAAAGTTCCAGAGGTAAGCTCCGAGTTTATTAACAAAGCTTATGGAGGAGAGTTACTGGAGCTTGCCAGCGTTTGGAGAGAAAAAGCGCAAGTATATATGGATGATCAGAACTATAATGCTGTGCTTGATGAAATCATAAAGCTTGCAACAAACGCAAATATCTATATTGATCATGAAGCGCCATGGAGTTTGCGCAAGACCGATATTGAGAAAATGAATGAAGTGCTCTACACCTTGCTTGAGACTATTAGATATATTGGTATATTCTTACAGCCATTTATGCCAGATTCGGCAAGTAGAATATTAGATTCACTAGGAGTGAATAAGTCTCGAAGATCATTCGATCATTTAACACAAGAATTTGCGCTGAAGCCGGGTGCAAGCTTACCCGCGCCTGAGCCAATCTTCCCTAGATTCCAAGAGGCTTAAAATGTATTTAGTAGATTCACATTGTCATTTGGATATGAAGGAGTTTTCTGGTGACCTTGACCTGGTGGTAGAGCGCGCTAAAGCTCATGGTGTTAAGTATATGCAAACTATTTGTACCAGGCTTGATAATTTTCCAAATATTTTAGCTGTTGCTGAAAAATATGATAATATATTTTGTTCAGTGGGTGTACATCCTAATGAGGTGGATCCAAATATAATACCTCCAACTGAAGAGCTAATGGAACTTGCCAAACACCCTAAAGTTATAGGTTTTGGCGAGACTGGTCTAGATTATTATTACGAAACTACCGAGAAAGAACCGCAAATTACAGCTTTCCGTAACCATATCAAAGCTGCACGAGAAATGAATCTACCGGTAATAATCCACTCAAGAGCTGCTGATGAGGATATGATAAGAGTCCTCAGGGAAGAACAAAGTGAAGGTAAATTCCCAGGTTTAATCCATTGCTTTACCTCTACTAAAGAACTTGCTGAAGCAGCTTTAGAGCTTGATATGTTAATATCAATTTCAGGGATTATAACTTTTAAAAATGCTAAAGATCTTCAAGAAATTATCAAAGAAATTCCATTGTCGAATATTTTAGTTGAGACAGATGCGCCATATCTTGCGCCAACTCCAATGCGTGGTAAACGTTGTGAGCCAGCTTTTACAAGACATACTGCAGAATTCCTAGCAGATATGAAGGGTATATCGTTTCAAGAGGTTGTTGAAGTTACTACAAAGAATTTTAAAAAACTCTTTAATAAAGCGGTCTTAAGCTAAGAATTCTACTATATTTAAGCTTTTGTGACAGCATTAACAGTGATAGAATTTTTTTTATCGCTTACCTTGAAACTATTTTTATTAAACTATTTACTTCCTTAGAAAATTACTTATATTACCGCAATTGAGGGTTGAAAATTTCTTAAGGAGGAATGTCTATGAGAGGAAAAGGTAAAAAGATTTTTAAAGTATCAAATATTCCTAATGATATAAAAATTCTTAGTGCGGCGAATCTACCCAATAAAGTTGCTCAAAAAATTGGAATAAACGATGCAAAAACTTTCAAGCTACTTTTAAATTCTCTGGATACAATAAACTTACTAAATAATCTAGGTTATAACCCTACGCTTCTTAAACCATCAATAAATAATTCTATATTAGATAAATTTTTAGCAGCAATAAAAAATAACGACACTCAGGCCTTTGACGAATTAATTACAAACCAAGATAATGTAAATTTTTTACTTAGAGCTGACATTTTCTTTGAGAATATAAAACTTGATAGCTATAGAAACCGCTGCTATGAGATAAAGCCGCTTTCAGTATCAGCTTACAAGGGTAGCATCAATCTAATTAATTATATATGTAAACAATGTCCTGAAACAATAGATTATCCTAACCGTGATGGCTCGAAACCAATACATTGGGCAATTAGGGGGGGTAATGTAGAAGCAATCGAATTGCTACTTGCTCAAGAGGCAGAGATCGATGCTACAGATAAAATTGGCTCTAGCCCATTGCATTGGGCAGCGCGTCGAGGAGATATTAAAATTACCAAATTTTTAATAGAGAAGGGAGCTTCTCAAGAGTTAAGTAATTTTAAAGGAGAAACCTATAGTGATCTTTTGCATATATATCTAAACCAAAAACATAAATTAATAAAACAAGATGTTTCTACAGATTTTAAACTGAGGCTTAAAATTTTAGATATAATAATTTTCTTAAAAGACAAAGATTTAATTGAGGACAAAGATTTGCATAAATATATTGATGCAATTGGGGAGGAGACTATTAAAGAGTCATTCATTAATGAAAAAATTAGTAACAGCGAGGTTGGAGAGGGTATTATACCAAACCTTAATAACTTGGTGAAAAATTATGAGTTAATTGTTGGCTTATATAAGAGCGGTATAATAAGCTATAACACCACAAATTTGACTAAAGAAATTATTGACTCTAAAGCTTTCAAATTAGCTGAAGAAACTTTGTACTTACCTAAAAATTTATGGCTTGCAGAAATGTTCGGCTTATGCAAAGCCAGAAAAAATGATGTTATAACAGGCAGAATGGAGCCTTACTTAAGCGATGAGAATAGAAAATCTCTTCTTTTCAAGAATGATTTCAATGATATGATGGTAAAAATAATAGATGATCATTTCCCTAGATATAAGCAAACTCTAAATGAAATTGCTACAAAAATAGACCAAATCGATCAACTTAGTTTTGAAATAGAAATTTTAGGCATAATGCAAGTTAATTATGAGGGATAAGTAAATTTTTTTAATATTCGTTTAGGTTGAAGAGTTGTTCGTGGTAAGGTAATTTATATAATTTTGTTAGGAATATTATAGTAATGACATTTCAGATAGATCCAAGGTTAAGCGCTGATGGTTTTGAGTTATTAGAGCTGAAACTTAGTAAGGTTATATTCGTTGATAATGCCCATTTTCCTTGGGTTATTCTTGTGCCTCAAAGGGAAAATCTTAAAGAAATAATAGATCTCTCAAAGGAAGATCGCTATATACTTATTGATGAGATCAGCCTGATCTCTGAAGTTATGCAGGAAGTATTTTTGCCAGATAAATTAAACGTTGCAGCGCTTGGTAATGTTGTCTCCCAACTCCATATTCATATAGTTGCGCGCTTTACAAATGATATAGCATTCCCACAGCCTGTATTTGGTAAAGAAAAAAAGCCTTATGAGTTAGCAAGGCGAAAAGAGCTTATACAAAAACTTAGGGAAGCACTGAAGAGAAAAGGGGTATAATTATTTTTTGCTGCTATTTAATATCTTTCTATAATTATTAACGTTATTTATATGGTCCTTAGCGTTTGTAGAAAAATTATGCCCACCTCTACCATTAGCTACAAAAAATATTTCATTAGTTTTGGCTGGTTTAATCGCTGCTTCAATAGCTTTTCGGCCAGGACATGCTATTGGTGTTGGTGGTAGACCATAAACCATATAAGTATTATAAGGGGACTCCATAAATAAATCAGACCTTACAAGCTGTCTTCCAAGAGCCGTTTTACCAAGGGTGATAGCATAAATTGTAGTTGGGTCAGCTTGTAGTTTCATACCCTTTTTAAGTCTATTAATATAAACTGCTGCAACGCGTGGCTTCTCAATATCTAAATTTGTTTCTCTCTCAACTATTGAGGCTAATTTCAATACATCTAAGCGAGTTTTAAGCGGTGAGAGTGGATCGAGGAAAATCATTAACTCGTCTAGTAGTTTAGACATATCTTTTTTCATTTGCTCGACAAGCATTTGTCGTTGATCACTATATGAGAAAAAGTAAGTCTCTGGTAGCAAAAAGCCTTCAGTTATATTCTCATGAATTTCACCAACTAAGCGGGTTTCTTCATATAATCTATCAAAAATTTGGCGTACGGTAAAGCCTTCAGGGACAACAAATTTACGAACAATAGATTTTCCGTTTGTAAGTATTTCTAAAACTTGATAAGGTGTAATTTGAGCTGTAAAAAGATATTCCCCGCTTTTAATTTTATATTTGAGTCCATAAAATTTAGTAACCATGTGCAAAACATTAGGAAATCGTATAATATCATGTTCATATAATTTTTCTACGATTTCCCTCTTACTTAGTCCCCGTTCTATTATAAGTTCTATAGGTTCATTAAGAGGGCCTGCGGTATTAAGATAAACAAATACTAAATTAACCGTTGAAAAAATAACCAATAAAATAAGAATTATTTTTAGAGCAAATGTTTTATAAAGTATCCTAAACAAGCTTCACCTATATTTTTGTTATTACTAGTGTAGCATTAGTTCCTCCAAAACCGAAAGAATTTGATACAACATTAGTAATTTTCATTTCCTTAGGTGTATTTGGTACAAGGTCAATTTTTATATCATCTATAGGATCTTCTAAATTAATAGTTGGAGGTGCAATTTGATCACGTATTGCAAGAATAGAAAAAATCGCCTCAACGCTTCCTGCGGCCCCAAGTAAATGTCCAATTGATGATTTAGTAGAAGACATAGTAATTTTAGGATTTGATTCAAGGAATAAACTTTGAATAGACTGTAATTCCAGCTGGTCACCCATTTGAGTAGAAGTACCATGAGCATTAATATAATCTATTTGGCTATAATTTAAGCCTGCATGTTTTAAAGCTGAATTTACAGCTTTTTTACTTCCTAATCCTTCTGGGTGTGGAGAGGTCATATGATAAGCATCCCCACTTAAACCATATCCTTTAATTTCGGCATAAATTTTTGCTCCACGCTTTTTCGCATGCTCATATTCTTCAAGAACTAGAATACCTGCGCCTTCACCCATCACAAAACCATCTCTTGCTTTATCCCATGGGCGTGAAGCGAGTTCAGGTGTATCATTAAAGGAAGTAGATAAAGCTCGTAATGCTGCAAAACCAGCAACACCTATTGGGCATACTGATGCTTCAGCGCTACCCGCAATCATTACATCAGCGTCACCATATTTTATAAGTCTTGCAGCGTCGCCAATAGCATGAGCTCCAGTTGCGCAAGCAGTTACAACTGCATGATTAGGCCCACGGAAACCATATTTCATTGAGAGATGTCCTGAGGCAAGATTTATTAAGCTTGCTGGAATGAAGAAAGGAGAAATTCTCTTAGCAGATTGTTGATATAGAACCTTAACATTTTCCTCGATAGAGCTGAGACCACCAATACCTGAACCTATCATTACTCCAGTTTGTTCTTTAGAATATTCATCCTCCGGCATCCATCCTGAGTCTTCAATAGCTTCAACTGCAGCTGCAATTGCATAATGCATGAACGGATCCATTTTCTTTAATTCACGAGGTTCAATAAAATCTTCGGGGTTAAACCCAGTTTCAGGAGACCTATCAATCTCTCCAGCAATTTTGCATGTAATATCGCTCGCGTCAAAGCGAGAAATTTTTCTAATACCGCTTTTCCCCTTAAGGAGATTATCCCATGTTGATTTAACATTTAGGCCTAAAGGTGTTACAAGTCCGATACCGGTTACTACAACTCTTCTTTCTGTCATATATACCTCTAGTGCGAATTGGTGTTGAGGTTATTTGTAGGATAATTAGATATGTTGGAAAGGATTGTTAGTCCATTCCAACAACGACCTTTACGCAGCAGGTGCTGATGGTCTTTTTTGTTCGATATACTGTACAGCATCAGCAACAGTAGTGATTTTACTAGCATCTTCGTCAGGTATGTCGCAATCAAATGCTGCCTCAATAGCCATCATCAATTCTACTTGATCTAAACTATCAGCGCCCAGGTCATCAACAAAACTTGACTGAGGAGTAATTTTAGAAGCTTCTACTCTAAGAGTTTCGGCGGTAATTTTAATTATGGTTGATTGAACTTCAACAGAACTCATAATTTCCTCAATAAAAGTTAATATTAAATAGTTTCAGAAAGTAATTTTTTAATCTTACCCCGAAATTTTGCTCACATATTACTAGCATAATTTTTTATCTAATGCCAGTAAAAATTATAATAAAAACAAACTAAATACTCATTTATAGCTTTCTGATCTATATAAATAGATTATATTTAATCATTCCACTCGCTTTCCACTATGTTATACTTCATTTAAAAGTAAAAACTATTGCTACATATACATACCACCATTTACATGAATAGTTTGACCAGTAATATAGCTTGCCTCATTGCTTGCAAGAAAAGCAACGCTTGCTGCTATGTCTTCAGGCGTACCCATCTTTTTTAGTGGAATTTTATTTAATATAGCTTCTTTTATCTCTTCGCCTAATTTCGCTGTCATATTAGTTTCTATGAAGCCTGGCGCTACGGTATTTACAGTTATTCCCCTTGTTGCTACTTCTAAAGAAAGGCTTTTGCTCATGCCTACAAGACCTGCTTTAGAGGCAGTGTAATTGCATTGGCCTGCATTGCCTGAGAATGCAACCACCGAAGATATATTGATAATACGGCCATAACGCTCGCGCATCATTTTACGTGCTGCAGCCTTATTTAAAATAAAAGCTGCTTTAAGATTTACATTTATTACTTCATCAAAATCTGCTTCTGTCATTTTAATGATAAGATTATCTTTAGTAATCCCAGCATTGCAAACTAATATATCTAATTTATCTATTGAGTTTACCAACTCTTCACAAGCCCCTGTATCCTTTAGATCGCAGGTTTTTATAGTATGATTAGGGTTTAAGCTCTTACTTAGCTCTTTTAATTTATCCTCATTAGTTCCAGATATAATTACATGTGCGCCAAGTTGGTTGAGTAATTTGGCGCATGCAGCGCCAATACCTCCTGATGCGCCGGTTATAAGTGCAATTTTATTCTGTAAATTAAGCATCTACTTCAGCCTCAGCAAAATTATCAGCTTCTTCCTCTTCAGCTCCAGTAAATATATCTTGAGCGTCAGAAGCTTTTTGCCTTATTCTTTGTTCAAGTTCCTGCTTAATTGTTGGGTTTTCTTTTAAATATTTTTTGACATTTTCTCTGCCTTGGCCAATTCTTGTATTATTATAAGAGAACCAAGCGCCAGCTTTCTCAATAATATCGAATTTAACGCCAAGATCAATTATCTCGCCTTCTTTAGAAATTCCTTCATTATACATAATATCAAAAGTAACCTCCCTAAATGGGGGAGAAACCTTATTCTTAACAATTTTTACTTTGGTTTGGTTGCCAACAACCTCATCTTTTTCTTTTATTGATCCTATTCTTCTGATATCCATTCTTACAGATGCATAGAATTTTAAAGCATTTCCACCTGTTGTTGTTTCAGGGCTACCAAACATAATACCAATTTTCATTCTAATTTGATTAATGAATATGATAATACAATTAGTACGAGATATAGAAGCGGTAAGTTTTCGGAGAGCCTGACTCATTAGTCTTGCTTGTAGACCCATATGTGAATCACCCATTTCACCTTCAATCTCAGCTTTTGGGACAAGTGCAGCGACGCTATCAATAACAAGTAAAGAAATAGCGCCTGATCTAACTAAAGTATCTGCAATTTCTAAAGCTTGTTCGCCAGTATCTGGTTGGGATATGATAAGCTCATCAATGTTAACGCCAAGTTTTTTAGCATATGCTGGGTCAAGGGCATGTTCGGCATCGATGAATGCGCATGTGCCACCTTTTTTTTGAGCTTCAGCAATTGCATGTAATGTTAATGTTGTTTTACCAGAGCTTTCTGGGCCAAAAATTTCAATTATACGTCCTTTAGGTAAACCGCCAATGCCAAGAGCAATGTCTAAGCTTAGCGATCCTGTTGGTATTGCTTCAAGTTCTACAGATGGTCTTTGACCAAGTTTCATTATGGCGCCTTTCCCATGCGCTTTCTCAATTTGGCTAAAGGCGCTGGCTAAAGCCTTGTCTCTATCGATATTTGTCATTGTCGCTCCTAAAAACTTTTGTTAAGTTATATCTTTCAAATATTAAACTCTAAAGGTACATTTATAAAAAATCAAATAATAAAAATATTTTATATTATAATTTTAATTAAATTTATTTCATTCTTAAATTTTTATATGCTTCATGAAAAACTATAGCTGCAGCGTTAGAAACATTTAAACTTTCAGCATTATCAGACATATCGATTTTTACCAAGAAGTCGCAATTCTCTTTAGTAAGTCTTCGAAGTCCTTTGCCTTCGGCGCCAAGAACTATAGCAATATTGCCTGTCGCTATATCCTTTGTGAAGCTTGTGTCGGTATTAGAATCAAGGCCAATAATCCAAAAGCCTTTCTTTTTTAAAGTTTTTATGCTTGCGCTTAAATTAGTGATGCGGATAATTTTTACAACTTCAAGTCCGCCCGAAGCAGATTTAGCTATAATTGCATTTTCTGTTGGAGAGTTATCTTCTGTTAAAATTACAGCTGATATATCGAAAGCTG